>JALORJ010000327.1 GCA_025459035.1 Burkholderiales bacterium | reverse complement strand
CCGCTGCAGGCGCGCCTCACCGCACCGGTCGCCGCGCTGCTCGAACGCGCCGAGACGCCCGACCCGGACGCCTTGCGCACGACCGCGGCGGGCCGCATCTGGCGCCTGGCGTTGCCGCCGATGCCGGTGGCCGCCACCGACATCCGCGCCGCGCTGGCGCGCGGCGAGCGCCCGCGCGACCTGTTGCCGGCCGCGGTCCTCGACTACATTGACCGGCATCACCTCTACGCGAGTCCCCATGACCGAGCGCCCCGCCGCTGAAACCCTGACCCGGGCCGTCGTCGCGGCGCTCGAGGACATCAAGGCCCGCGACATCGCGGTGCTCGACGTGCGCAAGCTCACGTCGCTGTTCGACACGGTGGTGGTGGCCAGCGGCGATTCCCCGCGCCAGACCAAGGCGCTCGCGCGCTCGGTGCACGACAAGGTCAAGGAAGCCGGCGGCAGCATCCTCGGCGTCGAAGGCGAGGACACCGGCGAGTGGGTGCTGGTCGACTGCGTCGACGTCGTCGTGCACGTCATGCAGCCTGCCGTGCGCGCGCACTACAACCTCGAAGAGCTGTGGGGCGGCACCCGCCCGCTGCCGCGCGGCGCCAGCGTGCACCGCCTGCCCGCCGGGGCCTTCGCGAACGCCGCCGAGCCCGCCACCGCGGCGGCGGATCCGGCCGGCTGACCCGCGCAGCGGCCCGGCGCGCGGTGCCCGGCGACGGCGCATCCGCACCGACCGTCCCGGCTGCGCCGCGCGGCGCCTGCGCCCGATGCGCTTCGTCCTGATCGCCCTCGGGCATCGCCAGCCCGTGTGGGTGGACACCGCCTTCACCGAGTACGCGAAGCGCCTGCCGCGCGATGCGCGGCTGGACCTGATCGAGCTGAAGCCCGAGCCCCGCGCCGACAACGCCGGCCCCGGCGCGATCGACCGCCTGCTCGCCCGCGAGGCCGACCGCATCCGCGCCGCGGTTCCGCCGCAGGCGCGCGTGGTGGCGCTGGACGAACGCGGCGACGCGCCGACGACGCGTGCACTCGCGCAGCGCGTGGTGCGCTGGCAGACCGACGCGCGCGACGTCGCGCTGGTGATCGGCAGCGCCGACGGACTGGACCCGGGGTTCGTGCGCGACGCCGACGAGCGCCTGTCGTTGTCGCCGCTGACGCTGCCGCACGGACTGGCGCGCGTGCTGCTGGCCGAACAGCTCTACCGCGCGTGGTCGCTGGCGCGCGGGCATCCGTACCATCGCGACTGATCGACGATGCCCTGCCCCGACCCGCGTTCGTGAGCGCCACCCAACGCCACCTGTACCTCGCCTCGCGCAGCCCGCGCCGGCGCGAGATCCTCACGCAGATGGGCGTGCGCTTCGAGATGCTGCTGCTGCGCGAGGGCGCGGCGCGCGCGATCGACATCGACGAGACCCCGCATGCCGGCGAACCCCCGGCCGACTATGTCGTGCGGGTGGCGCGCACCAAGGCCGACGCCGGCTGGACGCGTGTGCTTCAACGCGGCCTGTACCGCATGCCGGTGCTGTCGGCCGACACCACCGTCGCCGCCGGCGTCACCATCCTCGGCAAGCCGGTCGACCGCGACGACGCGGTCACCATGCTCGCGCGCCTGTCGGGCACCGAGCACCACGTGCACACCGCCGTGGCGATGGCGCTGGACGGTCGTATCGAGCACCGGCTGTCGACCACCGCGGTGCGCTTCGCGACGCTGAGCATGGACACCATCCGCCGCTACGTCGCCAGCGGCGAACCGATGGACAAGGCCGGCGCCTACGGCATCCAGGGCCGCGCGGCGCTGTTCGTCGAGCACATCGCCGGCAGCCACAGCGGCGTGATGGGGCTGCCGATCTTCGAGACCGGCGCGCTGCTCGCGCAGTTCGGGGTGCAGCTCGGATGAAGGAAGAGATCCTCGTCAACGTCACGCCGCAGGAGACCCGCGTGGCGGTGATGCAGCAGGGCGCCGCGCAGGAGCTGCACGTCGAGCGCGCGTCGGCCCGCGGCATCGTCGGCAACATCTATCTGGGCCAGGTCAGCCGCGTGCTGCCAGGCATGCAGTCGGCGTTCATCCACGTCGGACTCGACCGCGCCGCGTTCCTGCACGTGGCCGACCTGTGGAGCCATCGCAACGGCGACGAGGCGCGACCGATCGAGAAGCTGCTGCACGACGGCGACCCGCTGCTGGTGCAGGTGGTGAAGGACCCGATCGGCACCAAGGGGGCGCGGCTGTCGACACAGATCAGCATCGCCGGGCGCTTTCTCGTGTACCTGCCGCAGGACTCGCACATCGGCGTGTCGCAGCGCATCGGCGACGAAGCCGAGCGCCATCACCTGCGCGAGCGGCTGGGCGCCGTGCTGCCGGCGGACAGCAAGGGCGGCTTCATCATCCGCACGATGGCCGAGACGGCCACCGACGACGAGCTGCGCGCCGACGTGTCGTACCTGCTGCGGCTGTGGGCCAGCATCCAGGACAAGGTGCGCACGCGCGGCGCACCGGCGCTGTTCCACCAGGACCTGGACCTCGCGCTGCGCGTGCTGCGCGACCTGGCCACCGGCGACACCGAGCGCGTGCTGGTCGACTCGCGCGAGACCCACCAGCGCATGGCGGCGTTCGCGGCCGAGTACGCCCTGCCGTTCGCGGGGCGCGTGGAGCTGCACACCGGCGAGCGCCCGCTGTTCGACCAGTTCGGCGTCGAAGACGAGATCGAGCGCGCGCTGGCGCGCCGCGTGTCGCTGAAGTCGGGCGGCTACCTGATCATCGACCAGACCGAAGCGCTGACCACCGTCGACGTCAACACCGGCGGCTTCGTCGGCGGGCGCAGCTTCGACGACACGATCTTCAAGACCAACCTCGAAGCCGCGCAGGTGATCGCGCGGCAGCTGCGGCTGCGCAACCTCGGCGGCATCGTCATCGTCGACTTCATCGACATGGACAACGACGCCCACCGCGACGCCGTGCTGGCCGAGTTCCGCAAGGCGCTGGCCGCCGACCGCACGCGCACCAGCGTGAGCGGCTTCAGCGCGCTGGGGCTGGTCGAGATGACACGCAAGCGCACGCGTGAGTCGCTGGCCCACGTGCTGTGCGAACCGTGCCCCGTGTGCCACGGCCGCGGCGAACTGAAGACCGCGCAGACCGTGTGCTACGAGATCCTGCGCGCGCTGGTGCGCGAGGCCCGCCAGTTCGCACCGAAGGAGATGCGCATCCTCGCGTCGCAGAAGGTGATCGACCTCT
>JALORJ010000326.1 GCA_025459035.1 Burkholderiales bacterium | reverse complement strand
GACGCGGGTCACCTCATCCTCAAGCAGGAGGCCATCCGCGGTGCCCGGGCGCTGCTGGCGCAGTGGGGCCGCGAAGCCGGTCTGGGCGACCGCTGGAAGCGCAGCGCAAGGCAGTGGCAGGCCGCCGAGGCCGATCTCGTCGCGAGCGCCGACGCGCTGGTGCGACAGCGCTTCTCGAGCGGCGACGGCATCCGTTCGGTCTGGACGACCTACACCGCCGAAGCCTTCGGCGGCGAGGAGGCCGACGTCATCGCGACGCACTTCGCGACCGAGTCCGGCAAGGCGCAACTGCGGTCGATGGACTGGTTCATCGGCGAGATGGTGCTCTTCAACTACACGTACACCGGGCGCTTCGAGTACGACCTGATCGGGTCCGAGGCCGAGCTGAAGGCCATCCAGAAGTCGGCCGTCACGCGCGCGCCGGTCAAGGACGTGGAACTCGACTTCTCGTCGAAGAACCCGGAGGCCTTCCAGTTCGTCGCGTGCAGCCCGGACAGCCGCTACTGCCCGGGGGTGAAGTACGCGAAGCTGATCGCGATCCCGCTGATGGGCGGGCTGATCCGCCACATCGACGACGTCAAGGCGCAGGTCGACGCGCGCCTGGCCGCGCGACGCGCCGACATGCAGCCCTACTTCGACGCGTTCCGCCGCGGGGACTGACCGGTCGCGTCGTCCGTCGGCGCGCCGCGGCGCTGCGCGTGTCGCGCCAGCGCCCAGCCGACGTGCTCGCGGACCAGTGCCGACGCATCGTCGCGGCGCGCTTCGAGCGCCTGCAGCACCGGTGGCGACGTGGGCGCGTTGCCGAGCACCACGGCGACATTGCGTGACCAGCGTTCGTGGCCGATGCGGCGGATCGCGCTGCCGGCCATGCGGTCCGCGAACGCCGCCGGTGTCCACGCGAACGCGTCGACGGCGGTGAGGCGGTCCAGGTCGCCGCGCACCGCGAAGTCGGGCAGACGCGTGACCGGCGCGTCGCGATTGAACGGACACACCAGCTGGCAGTCGTCGCAGCCGTAGACGCGGTTGCCGAGCGCCGGGCGCAGTTCCGTCGGGATCGGCCCCGGGTGCTCGATGGTCAGGTACGACAGGCAGCGCCTTGCGTCCAGGCGCCACGGCGCGACGATCGCGCCGGTCGGGCAGGCATCGATGCAGCGCGTGCAGGTACCGCAGTGCGCGGTGGTCGGCGCGTCCGCCGGCAGCGCGAGCGACACGTAGATCTCGCCGAGGAAGAACCACGAACCGGCGTCACGCTCGAGCAGCAGCGTGTGCTTGCCGCGCCAGCCGAGGCCGGCGCGCGCCGCGAGTTCGACCTCGAGCACCGGGGCACTGTCGGTGAACACGCGGTGCCCGAACGGACCGACGCGCGCGGCGATCGCGTCGGCGAGGCGCTGCAGCCGCGTGCGCATCACCTTGTGATAGTCGCGCCCTAGCGCATAGCGCGACACGTAGGCCCGATCGGGGTCGTCCAGCACCGCCTGCGCGGGCATCGCTTCTGCGGGGAAGTAGCCCAGGCGCGCGCTGATCACGCTCGCGGTGCCGGGCACGAGCTGCGCCGGTCGGGCGCGCGCCATGCCATGGCGGTGCATCCACTGCATCGCGCCGGCGAAGCCCGCGTCGAGCCACGCCTGCAGCCCGGGTTCGGCATCGCGCAGATCGATGCCAGCGACGCCGATGCGGTCGAAGCCGAGCGCGCGCGCGTCGTCGCGGATCGCCGCGACGAGCGCCGCGCCGTCCGGTGCCGGCGCCGGGCCCGCGGCCGCGTCAGGGCGCGGCGAAGGTCCCGGGGAAGCGCCGCAGCTCGCCATGCTTCATCACCGTGAAGCGGTCGCGCACGACGCCGGCGGCATCGAGCGCCTGTTCGAGGCGCTGCGGCGGCTCGTCCATCGGCTCGTCGGTGAGGATGAAGGTGCCCCAGTGCATCGCGATCGACCGGCGCGCGTCGAGATCGCCATGAATGCGCACCGCCTCCTCCGGGTTCACGTGCATCACGGCCATGAACCAGCGCGGGTCGTAGGCACCGATCGGCAGCAGCGCGAGATCGACCGGCCCGAGGCGACGCCGGATGTCCTTGAAGTCGTCCGAGTAGCCGGTGTCGCCCGCGAAGAACACGCTGCGACCGGGCGCGTCGAGGCGCCAGCCGCCCCACAGGCTGCGGTTGCGGTCGATCACCGTGCGCGAACTCCAGTGCTGCACCGGCGTGAACGTGAACCGCACCCCGCCTTCGTCGACGCTGCGCCACCAGTCGAGCTCGACGACGCGGGTGATGCCTTCGGCCGCGAACCACGCCGCGAGACCTTTCGGCACGTAGTACGTCGGCGGGCCGCCTGCCTGCCGCGCGAGCTGCTTCACCGTCCCCAGATCGAGGTGGTCGTAGTGGTTGTGCGAGATCACCACCGCGTCGATGTGCGGCAGCGTGTCGAAGCCCAGACCGGGCGGCACCAGCCGCTTCGGTCCGGCGAAGCCCACCGGCGACGCGCGCTCGGTCAGGTGCGGATCGGTCAGCACGTTGCGCCCGGCGATCTGCACGAGAAAGGTCGCGTGCCCGATCCACACGACCGCGTCGGTGGCGCGGTTGGCCTGGATCCAGGCGATGTCGGGCGTCGTGGTGTCGAAGTGCCAGCCACCGGCCGGGATCTTCGGCAGACCCTGGGTCCAGCGCTCCCACTGCCACTTCCAGAAGCTGCCGCGCGTCTCGCCGCCCGGGTAGCGGTTGCGATAGCGCCCGTCGACGACGGGTGCACCGGACACGTCGGGTTCGGCAGGCAGGTTCATGGCAGGGGACTCGGCTCGGGGACCCGCCGCGAGCGCCAGCAGCGCGAGGCCGGCGACGCGGGACAGCAGGCGGGAACGGCAGCGACGCGGTGGCATCCGGCAGGTCGAGGGACCCGCAGTGCGGGCCGACGCGGGGGAGTGTCCCACGGCGATCGTGTGCAGCGACGATCGGCAGGCGTCATGCAACGCATGCCGACGCGATCGGCACCGCGACCGCGGGGGTGCAAGCCCGGCCCGTCAGCCGAACACCCCCGTCGACAGGTAGCGATCGCCGCGATCGCAGATCACCGTCGCGATGACCGCGTGCTGCAGTTCGTTCGACAACTGCAGCGCGGCCCACGCCGCCCCGCCGGCCGACGGACCGCAGAAGATGCCCTCCTCGCGCGCGAGGCGGCGCGCGGTGTCCTCGGCGTCGCGCTGGTCGACCTCGATCGTGCGGTGCACGCGCGAGCGATCGAAGATGCGCGG
>JALORJ010000325.1 GCA_025459035.1 Burkholderiales bacterium | reverse complement strand
CGGGCTCACGCCTGGCCACGTGCTGTGAAGCCGCCGTGTCTCGCGCCCGCGCCCGACTCCCGCGCCCGCTCGACCCGACCTCCCCGACGCCGGTCCTCCGTGGCGCAGCGCCGCGCGCGTCCCGGCAGCACCTGCGCTCGCATCGGCGCCCGCAGCGCCATCGTTGCTTCAGCGCCGCACGCGACTCGATGCGGTCATGTGACACACGATCGCCGCCGCCGCCGCGACGTTGAGGGACTCGCTGCGCCCCGGCATCGCGATCACGGCGCGGCGCCTCAGCGCCGCCCGGACGTCCGGCCCGAGTCCCTGGCCTTCGCTGCCAAGGACCCATGCGACCGCGCGCTCCGTGTCGACGCGGTCGACGGCCTCGGTCGCGCTCGCGTCAAGTCCCACGGCGTCACCGTCGAATGCACGGATCAGCGCCGCGAGGTCGTCGTGCTCGACCACCGGCACGTGGAACTGGCCGCCCATGCCCGCGCGAAGGCACTTCGGCGACCACGGGTCCGCGCATCCGGCGCCGAGCACGACCCGCGTCGCGGCGAATGCGGCCGCGGTGCGGATGATCGTGCCGACGTTGCCCGGATCCTGGACGCCGTCCAGCCACAGTTCGAACGCGGGCCCGACCGCAGTGGACGCCACCGCCGTCGACCGGTCGGCCTGCGGGCCGGTGGCGGCGGGCCGCGTGACAAACAGCACGGCCGCGTTCGATCCGGTCGTCGCGCTCACCCTCGAAAACAGCGCGTCCGGCAGTTCGATCGCGTCACCGAGCGCATCGGCGACGCCCGCGAGCCGACCGTCGCGCCAAGCCGACTGCTCGACGAGCGCCTCGACGACCTGACCGCGTGTGTCACGCCACGGGGCGACGGTCGCACCATGCCAGGCGTCGATCAGATGGGCGCCTTCGAGGACGACGATCCGGTCTTCGCGCGCGGCGCTCGGGTGCGCGACCCAACGGCGCCAGCGCTTCAACGTCGGGTTGTCGGCCGACGCGAAGCCGGCCGCGCGCGTCACGCGGGGCGGCTCGCCGCAGCAGCGCGCGCGGCTTCGGTGGGTCCGAGCGGTGCGGGCGCGGTCGCGAGCCGCGCGCCGAGCGTCAGGCAGGTCGTCTTGAACGGCGCATAGAGCGCTTCCGGCGTCGCGCTCGACGGGCCGCAGTCCGCGAGCACGAGTCCGCGCGGTTCGCCGCCGACGTGGACCGACATCGCGAGGAACTCGGCACCGCCGAGCAGCGCGCGCGCGGCCGGGTTCAGCAGTTTGTCGATCGCCTGTCGGTTGGCGCCGCCGGCCCACAGCGCCTGCGGCTTGCCGAGCAGCCGGGCGAAGAGATCCGTGCCGTCGAGCGGGAAGCGGAAGCCGCTCCAGCCGGCGGCACCGACGCCCGGCGCCACCTGCAGGTGGCGGGTGCGTACCACGCGCATCGTCAGGTCGGCCGACAACCATGCGACGCGGCGCAGCGGCGTGCCCTGCGCGAGCCCGCGCAGCGTCCACGCGACGAGGCAATCGGCCGCAACCCATGTCGGTGCGGCCTGCATGCGCTCCAGCGTCTCGTTCAACGGCGCTTCGGTCCCCGGCATCGGGGCCCGCATCTCGCTCGAGCGCGCGTCGAGCGTGTCGGTGCGCAGCAGGCCCGCCGCCGCAGGGGGCACGCCGGTGTCACGCCACTGGCTCGCCGACCGCGCGCGTTCGCGTCGCGACCGCCCCGCCATGCCAGCCGGCTGCCGTGAGGTGCGCAAGATCGACGGCCGCCGCAATCGTCGCGATGCGCGGCGACGTCGCGTGGCGGTCGTCCATCAGCCGCGCCAGCAGATCAGGAAGACTCCACCGCGTGCACAGCGCGAGAAGCAGTTCGGCATGCGAGAAGCCGTGGACGATGCCTTCGCAGCCCGCGCGGTCGAGATGCGGCGCGGCATCCGTGAACCGCGCCAGCTCGGCCTGGGCCGCCGGGCGATGCAGCCACAGCAGCAGGTCCGGCACGTCGTGCAGCAGCGCCCCGATCACGACCTCGTCGGACTCCGTGTCGTGCCGCTGCTGGGCGATCGCGCGCGCGTAGGCCGCGGCATGCTGCGCGCGGCTCACGGTGCGCAGCGCGCCGGCCAGCGCGTCGCGGTCGGCGGCCAGCGCGGACTCGATCGACGCCTGCAAGCGGAAGTCCTGGAAGAAGCTCGACACCCCGTGCATCAGCAGCGTGTGTTCGACGGTCGTGATGTCCGCGTTCTGACGTGCCGAGCGGCGCGCTACGGCCCAGCGCAGCACCTTCAGCGTCATCATCGGGTCGCGCAGGACGACGCGCGAGATGTCGCGCGGACTCACCTTGTCTTCCTTCAGCGCGAGCCGGCCGATCGCGTCCGCGGTCGCGGCGAGGACCGGCAGCGGGCTGCGCCCGAGCGTCTCGACGACCTCGGCCAGGTTCACAGGCGCCACACGAAGAGGACATCCCCCGCAGGCCGCGAACCGTCGGCGGAGACCAGCGGGATCACTTCCGGCGGCGGCGCATCGGCCGGCGCGAAGCTGTTGCTGACGAACAGCGTGCCGGCGCGCATCTCGTCACGCACCTTGCACCACAGCGCGCTCATCGGCACCGGCGACAGGAACGCGTAGACGATGTCGAAGTCGCGCAGGGACGCGCGCCAGAAGTCGCTGCGGTCGACCCGCGCATTGGGCTGGTCGCGCAGCCGCCAGCGCGCCAGCGCCCACGGGCCCGGCGCGACCTCGAAGCCGTGCAGGGTCCAGTCGCGCAGACGCGGCGCGAGCTTCGCGAGCACGGTCCCGGTCCCGGCACCGAGGTCGGCGAAGCGTCCCGCACGCCCGTGTCGCTGCAGCAGCGTCGCGAGCGCATCGCACGCGACATCGCTGGACAGGAACAGCGGCACCCGCGTGCGGAATGTCGACCAGAACACGATCGCGGCCGTCACGAACGCGCCGAGGTACCAGCCCGGCGCGAGGCCGAGCGCGCCCGCCCCCAGCACGGCGACCGGCAGCAGCACGTTCAGCGGAATCCACCACGCCGGCAGTCGCATCCCCTGCCCGATGGCCGCGGCGATCGCGCCCTGCCCCAGCGCCGCCGGCCACGGCGCGAGCGCACCGGCGCCGACGACCCCGGCGGCCCACCACGCGATGCCCTGCGCGACGGCCGCCCGCAGCAGCGGCACCCGGCCGCGCCGCGGCGGGTCGGGCGGCTCAGCGGCGCGCGGGGGCTCCGATCGCACCCGACACCCCTTCGCGCACGTCTTCCGCGGTCTCCGCTTCGACCGTGCCGCCGTTGTTCAGCGCGCGCGCCTCGGCTTCCTTGTTCATCACGATGATGCTGACGCGCCGGTTGATCGGGTTGAACGGATCGGCCGCGTCGAGCATCACGGCGGACCCCAGGCCGGTGACGCGCGCGACCTTCTGGTCCTCGAGGCCGCCGGCGACGAGCTCCCGGCGAACCGCGTTCGCGCGCTCGGCGGAGAGCTCCCAGTTGCTGTAGCCCTTCTCGCCGCCCGAGTAGGCGAGCGCATCGGTGTGCCCGGAAATCGTGATGCGGTTGGGGACCTCGTTCAGCACCTTCGCCATCTCGCGCAGGATCTCGCGCGTGTAGGGCTGAACGGTCGTCGCGCCGGCCATGAACATCGGGCGGTTCTTGTCGTCGACGATCTGCACGCGCAGACCCTCGCTGGTCACGTCGATCAGCAGCTGCTTCGCGAACTGCTTGAGGTTCTGGTTGCCCTCGATCACGGCTTCGAGCTGCCCCTTCAGCTCCTTGAGCCGCAGCATCTCCTGCTCGCGTGCGAGCGCATTCTTCGCCTTCTCGTCGATGCCGGCGTTCTTCTTCGGCCCGTCGCTGCCCTTCTTCTCCTGGCCGGCCTTCTTCGTGATGTCGCTGCCGCCGCCCTTCAGGATGCTGGTCGAGTCCCCCGAGCCCGACCCTCCCATCAGCGCGACCTTGAGCGGTTGCTTGAAGTACTCCGAGATGCCGTTCAGGTCGCCCTTGGTGGTCGAGCCCAGCAGCCACATGAGCAGGAAGAACGCCATCATCGCGGTGACGAAGTCGGCGTACGCGATCTTCCAGGCGCCCCCGTGATGCCCGTGGCCACCCTTCTTGATCTTCTTGACGATGATCGGCTGCTGGGTGTCGTCGCTCATGGCTGCGGCAGCGGGCGAGGTGGCAGGGGGCGCGCGGGCGCGTGCGTCACTTGCTCGTGCGGTTCTTGATGTCTTCCTCGAGCTCGGCGAAGGTCGGCCGGTCCGTCGAGTACAGCGTCTTGCGGCCGAACTCGACCGCCACCTGCGGCGCGTAGCCGTTGAGGCTCGCGAGCAGCGTGGTCTTGATGCACTGGTACACCTTCGACGCGTCGGTCACCTTCTGCTCGAGCAGCGTCGACAGCGGGCCGACGAAACCGTACGCGAGCAGGATGCCCAGGAAGGTGCCGACCAGCGCCGCGGCGATCAGCTTGCCCAGCTCGGACGGCGGCAGGCCGACCGACTCCATCGTGTGCACGACGCCCATCACCGCCGCGACGATGCCGAACGCCGGCAGCCCGTCGCCGAGCCGCGCGAGTGCCTGGACCGGCCCTTCGGCCTCGTGATGGTGGGTCTCGATCTCGACGTCCATCAGGTTCTCGAGCTCGAACGCGTTCAGGTTGCCCCCGACCATGATGCGCAGGTAGTCGGTGATGAACTCCATGATGTGGTGGTCCGCGACGATCACCGGGTACTTCGTGAAGACCGGGCTCTCCTCGGGTTTGTCGAGATCGCCCTCGATCGACATCATCCCTTCCTTGCGGATCTTCGACAGGATGTCGTAGAGCATCGCGAGCAGTTCCATGTACAGCGCGCGGTTGAACTTCGACCCCTTGAAGATGGTGCCGAACGACGCGAGCGTGCTCTTGATGACCTTGCCGGTGTTCGTGACCACGAAGGCGCCCATCGC
>JALORJ010000324.1 GCA_025459035.1 Burkholderiales bacterium | reverse complement strand
GGCGCGACACGGCACGGGATGGATTCACCTGAAGGCTCCGGAGGGCGTCGCGGGTCGGACGCGGCCGCGATGGTCGCATCGATCGCGCGGCTGCGAGAATCGAGGGGGTGCGCCGACCCCGCGCGCACGCGCCCTGCCCCCGAGTCGCGCCTCGATGCCCGTCCCCGACCCCTCGACCCCGCACACGCTGATCCGCGACGACCGCGTGCACCGCAGCGTCTACACCGATCCGGCGATCTTCGCGCTCGAGATGCAGCGCATCTTCGGGCGCGCATGGGTCTACGTCGGCCACGACAGCCAAGTACCTCAGCCGGGCGACTGGATCACGACCCGCATCGGCGACCAGCCGGTGCTGATGGTCCGGCGCAACGACGGCGACATCGCGGTGCTGCACAACCGCTGTCCGCACAAGGGCGCGCAACTCGCGACCGCCCCTTGCGGCCACGCCGAGCGCTTCCTGCGCTGCGGCTATCACGGCTGGACCTTCGGCTTCGACGGGTCGGCGGGCGCGATCCCGCTGCGCGACGGCTACGACGCGGCCGCACTTGCCGCCGATCCCGATGCGTTGCGCGTCAAGCCGCTGGCCCGCGTCGCCGCCTACCGCGGCTTCGTGTTCGCGTCGCGCGCGACCGACGGACCGCCGCTCGAGGACTTCCTCGGCGGCGTGCGCACGTCGCTCGACAACTTCTGCGACCGCGCGCCGACCGGGCGCGTCACGGTCGCCGGCGGCATCCAGCGCGTGATCCAGCGCAACAACTGGAAGGTGTTCTTCGAGAACCTGCACGACACGATGCATCCGATGACGACCCACGAGTCGTCGGGACTGGCCGCGCGGCGCCTGCACCGCGCGATGCCGGAGGGCACGCCCAAGCCCTTCGAGCTGCGCATCGTCGACGGCAACATCGAGCCGTATCCGTTCTGGGCCGCGCTCGCGCTCAAGGGCTTCGATCACGGCCACGGCTGGATGGAGGCCATCTTCAATCCGCCGACCGATCCGACCAGCCTCGCGCACCAGGCCGCGCTGGAGGCCGTCCACGGCCCCGACCGCACGCGCGCGATCCTGTCGCTGAACCTGCACAACACGATCGTCTGGCCGTCGGGCTCGCCGCACACCGCCTTCCAGCAGTTCCGCGTGATCCGGCCGCTCGCCGTCGACCGCACGCTGATCGAGATCCAGACCTTCCGCCTCGAAGGTGCGCCCGACGCGGTGTTCGAACGTGCGCTGCGCTACACCAACGTCGTCAACTCGCCGTCGTCGAGCGTGATGGCGGACGATCTCGAGATGTACGCGCGCGTGCAGCGCGGGCTGCAGAGCGACGGCGGCGACTGGGTGTCGCTCGCGCGCGGGGCGGGGCGCGACACCGTCTTCGACGGCGGCGTGGCCTCGACCGGCAACAGCGAGATGCCGATGCGCAACCAGTTCGCCGCGTGGGCGCGATGGATGCAGGCATGAACCCCGACGCCGCACCCGCCGAAGACCGCGCACCGCACGTGCTCGACACGCCCGCGCTTCACCACGCGGTGACGCAGTTCGTCCTGCGCGAGGCGCGCCTGCTCGACGAAGGCCGGCTCGACGCGTGGCTCGACCTGTTCGCGCCCGACGGCCTGTACTGGGTGCCGCTCGCCCACGGCCAGACCGACATGCGCACGCACGCGTCGCTGTTCCACGAGGACGCGCTGCTGCGTGCGCTGCGCGTGCAGCGACTGGCGCAGGCCCGCGTGTTCTCGCAACAGCCCCCCGCCCACACCGTGCGTGTCGTCGGCGGCGTGATGCTCGACCGCGTCGCCGACGACGCGTCGGAGGTCGAGGCGCGCTCGACGCTGCATCTGGTGGAGGCCCGCGGCGACGCGCAGCGCGTGTTCGGCGCGGTCGTGCATCACTGGCTGCGCCGCGTCGATCGCGACTGGCGCATCGTGGTGAAGCGCGTCGATCTCGTGAACTGCGACGCCGCGCACGAAGGCCTCGAGCTCTTCTTCTGATGACGCGCTCGACCGCGGTCACCGTCCCCGACCTGCCGCTGAGGCCGCGCTGCGCCGTGCTGGCGCTGCATCTGCAGAACGACGTGCTGCACGCCGACGGTCGTATCCCGTTCGGCACCGGCGACGATGCCCGGCGTCGGGCCACCATCGACGCGGCAGCGCGACTGCTGGCGGGCGCCCGGGCCGCTGCGGTGCCGGTGTGGTCGGTGCGCATCGCGTTTCGCGCCGACGGCAGCGACCTGATCGACAACGCCCCCCTGTTCGCCCGCGTCCGCGCCGAGCGCGCGGTCGTCGACGGCACCTGGGGCGCGGACTTCCTCGACGGCCTCGGCCCCGCCGCGGGCGAAGCGGTGATCACGCACACGCGCGTCAATCCCTTCCTCGACACCCCGCTCGATCCGCAGCTGCGTGCCCGCGACATCGCGCACCTCGTGGTGGCCGGCGTCGCGACGCATTCGGTGGTCGAGCACACGGTGCGCCACGCCGTCGATCTCGGCTACCGCGTCGCGGTCGCGGCCGACGCGTGCTCGTCCGCGCATCCGGCCACGCACGCGGCGAGCCTCGCGTCGATGGCGCTGCTCGCGCGCATCGCGACCGTCGCCGACGTGCTGCAGGCGTGGCAGGCGTGACGCCCCCGATCGCCGTGCACCACGGCATGCGGTGCCCGCGATGACCTTCGCCGCCGACGCGCTGGCCGACCGGATCGCGCTCGTGACCGGCGGGACGGGACCGCTGGGACAGGCGATCGTCGACGCGCTCGTCGCCGTCGGCGCACACGTCGTGCGGGTCGCGCTGGATACGAGCACCACCGCGGGCGTCGGCCCGGCGCTCGACGCGCGCATCGTCGACGTCGCGGGAGATGTCACCGACGACGCAGTGATCGCGCGCGCGCTGCAGATCGCCGACGAACGCTTCGGGCGCCTCGACATCGTCGTGACCGCGGCGGTCACCTATCTCGACCACGGGCTCGACACCGCGCGTGCCGACTGGCTGCGGGCGCTCGACGTGAACCTCGTCAGCGCCGCGCGCGTCGTCGCGGCTGCGGCGCCGCGCCTCGCCCGCGCGCCTGGCGGCGGGCGCGTGGTGCATCTGGCCAGCATCGGCGGCAAGGTCGGCATCGCCGGACGCGCGACTTACCCGGCGGCCAAGGCCGCGCTGCTGCAGCTCGCGCGCAACCAGGCCGCCGAGCTGGCAGGTCGCGGCGTGCGGGTCAACACGGTGTCGCCCGGGTGGACCTGGTCGGCGCCGCTCGCCCGGCTCGCGGGT
>JALORJ010000323.1 GCA_025459035.1 Burkholderiales bacterium | reverse complement strand
GAAGTCCTCGACCACGGCCTGGGTGCGGTCGATCGAAGCACCTTCGGGCAGGGCGACCACGCCGAACAGGTACTGCTTGTCCTGGGTCGGGATGAAGCCGCCGGGCACGGCGCGGAATGCACCGATGGTGACCACCGCGAGCACGGCGTAGATCAGCAGCATGCGACCGGTGCGCGTGGTGATGCGCTCCACGCGGGTGGCGTAGCGGTCCGAGCGGCGCTTGAAGAAGCGGTTGAACCAGGCGAAGAAGCCGCCGAACAGCCGATCGAGCAGGCGGACAGGGTCAGGGAGTTGACCGCCGAGATGATCGTCGAGATCGCGATGGTGACCGCGAACTGGCGGTAGAACTCGCCGGTGACGCCGCCGAGGAAGGCCAGCGGCACGAACACCGCGGTCAGCACCAGGGCGATCGCGATGATCGGCCCGGACACCTCGCCCATGGCCTTGTGCGCGGCGGCGAGCGGGGCGAGGCCTTCCTCGATGTTGCGCTCGACGTTCTCGACGACGACGATCGCGTCGTCGACGACGATGCCGATCGCGAGCACCATGCCGAACAGGGTCAGCACGTTGACCGAGAAACCGAGCAGCCAGAGCACGGCGAAGGTGCCGACGATGGACACCGGCACCGCGATCAGCGGGATCACCGAGGCACGCCAGGTCTGCAGGAATACCACCACCACGAGCACGACCAGCAGCACCGCCTCGAGCAGGGTGGCGATCACCGCCTCGATCGACTGGCGCACGAATACGGTGGGGTCGTAGGCCACGGTCCAGGTGACGTCGGGCGGGAACTGCCGTTCGAGCTCGGCCATCTTCGCGCGCACGGCGTCCGACAGCGCGATCGAGTTCGCGCCGGGGGCCTCGAAGATCACGATGGCGGCGGCTTCGTCGTTGTTGAGCAGCGAACGGATCGCATAGCCGTCCGAACCGAGTTCGACACGGGCAACTTCACCGAGCCGGGTCACCGCGCCGTCGGCATCGGCCTTGAGCACGATGTCGGCGAACTCCTCGGGCGTGGCGAGGCGGCCGGGGGCATTGATCGAGAGCTGGAAGTCCGCGACGTTTTCCTGCGGCGGCCCGCCGATCGTGCCGGCCGAGACCTGCACGTTCTGCTCGCGGATCGCGCGCACCACGTCGCCGGCGGTCAGGCCGCGCGAGGCGACCTTGTCCGGGTCCAGCCACACGCGCATCGCGTAGTTGCCGGCGCCGAAGGCGATCGCCTGGCCGACGCCGGGCAGGCGGGTCAGTTCGTCCTTGACCCGCAGGTTCGCGTAGTTCGACAGGTACAGCGCGTCGCGCGTGCCGTTCGGCGAGGTCAGGTGCACGACCATGGTCAGCGTCGCCGACTGCTTGGTCGTGGTCACGCCGAGCTGGCGCACCGCCTCGGGCAGGCGCGGCAGCGCCTGGGCGACGCGGTTCTGCACCTGCACGGCGGCGAGGTCGACGTCGGTGCCGAGGCGGAACGTGACATTCAACTGCATCACGCCGTCGGAGCTGGCTACCGACTTCATGTAGATCATGTTCTCCACGCCGTTGACCGCTTCCTCGATGGGTGCGGCGACGGTCTCGGAGATGGTTTTGGGATCCGCACCCGGGTAGACCGCGCGCACCTGCACGGTGGGCGGCACCACGTCGGGGTATTCGCTGACCGGGATCTGCGGGATCGCGATCAGGCCGGCGATGAAGATCAGGATCGACAGCACGGCCGCGAAGATCGGCCGGTCGACGAAGAAACGGGAAGCGTCCATGGTCATGGTCGGGTCCTAGTCTGCGGGGGCTGGGCGGTCGCCGCGTCCGGCCGAGTGGCCGGCGTGCGCGGCAGCCGGCTCAGCCGCCGGCGCCCTGTGCTGGCGCGGCCGCCGCGGGCGGGGCCAGCTCCGGCTGGTCCATCGGTACCTCGAACGGCTTCACCGGCATGCCGGGGAAGAAGATCTTGCGGCTGCCGTTGACCACCACCTTCTCGCCGGCGGCAAGGCCGCTGGTGATCACGCGCAGGCCGTCGACCTGGGCGCCAAGGGTGACGTCGCGGCGCAGCGCGGTGTCGCCGGGGCCGAGCACGTAGACGAACTTGCGGTCCTGGTCGGTGAGGATCGCGCGCTCGTGCACGAGCAGCACGCTGGACGGGGCGCCCGAGAGCATCTGCACGCGCGCGAACAGGCCGGGGGTGAAGCGGCCATCGGCATTGGCGAGCTCGGCGCGCGCGCGGATCGTGCCGGTGGCGGGATCCACCGCGTTGTCGACGAACACGATGCGGCCTTCGTGCGGATGGCCCTGCTCGTCGGCGAGGCCCACGCGCACCGGATTGGCGCCGCTGGTCGCGCCCGGCCGCTCGCCGGCGCGCGCCTGGGCCTGGTAGCGCAGGTACATGCGCTCGTCACCGTTGAACGACACGTACACCGGGTCGATCGAGACCAGGGTGGTCAGGCGCGTGGTCCCGGCGGCGACGAGGTTGCCGGGCTTGACCTCGGCCAGCGACACGCGCCCGGCGATCGGCGCGGTGATGCGGGTGAACTCGAGATTCAAGCGGGCCTGGACCAGCTGCGCCTCGGCCGACTTCACGTCGGCTTCGGCCTGCTGCACCTCGCCGCGGCGGCGTTCGACTTCTTCCGTGGATGCAGCCTTGACCGCGGCGAGCTTCTCGGTGCGCGCGAACTCGCTGGCGGCGACCTCGACGCGGGTGCGGGCCCGCGCGACGTTGGCCGCAGCCGAGTCGACCGCCGCACGGTACTCGCGGTCGTCGATCGTGAACAGCAGCGCGCCCTTGTCGACGACGCTGCCTTCGGTGAAGTGCTGCGCGGCGAGATAGCCGGTCACGCGCGGGCGGATCTCGACGGTATCGACCGCCTCGACGCGGCCCGAGTACTCGTCCCAGGCGCTGACCTCGCGCGCGGCGACGGTGGCGACGTTGACGTCGGGGGGCGGCATCTGCGGCGGTCCGCCGCCGCCACCGCCGCAAGCGGCGAGCAGGGCGGCCGCGATCGTGGCCGCGGCGACCGGCCAGCGCGGCCGGCGGATCGGGTGCAGGGTGCTCATCGGGTGGATCCTTTGCGCTTGCGAGAGGAAGGGGGTGTGGGGGAGGCTGGTGGTGCCGGGGGGGCGGCGCTGCGCGCCAGGGCTTCCAGGCGCGCGACGAGGCGCCGGCGCGTCGCCGGCTGCAGGTCGAGGAAGCCGAACTGTTCCATCCAGAACAGGCCGTCCGCGGCGAGCAGCGGAATCAGCGCATCGAGGTCGGCATCGGACCAGCGCGGCTTGACCACGCGGTTGCGATACATCGCGCGACAGCCGTCGAGCAGGCCGGGGTCGTGCGCGACCGCGCCGAGCATGCCGGACACGAAGCGGCGGTGGTCGACGTCGTCGTCGGTGGCCGCGCGGATGTAGCCGATCGCCGCGCCCGCCTGAGGGCAACCGCTCTGCAGCGCGTGCGCGGTGATCAGCTGCTCCCAGCGCGCCTGGTCGCGCTCGACGAGGGCGCGCAGCAGGTCGTCCTTGGTCGGGAAGTGGTAGGTGATGCCCCCGCGGGTCACG
>JALORJ010000322.1 GCA_025459035.1 Burkholderiales bacterium | reverse complement strand
CTGCCCTGCACGAGGCCCAGATGACGGGCGACGCGCTTGCCGGGGACGATCTCGAGGTTGGTGACCAGCATGAAGGCTCCTTCGGGGGGAAGCGGAGGCGGGACGGCGAGGATAGAGGCGGGTCGCGGCGTCAGTGCGCGAAGCGGTCGCGCAGCAGGTTTTTCTGCACCTTGCCCATCGTGTTGCGCGGCAGGGCGTCGACGACCTCGACGCGGCGGGGCACCTTGTAGGCGGCCAGCCGTCCCCGCAGTGCGGCGACGAGCGTCGGGACATCGAGCGTCGCGCCCGGTGCGAGCACGACCGCGGCCGTGACGGCCTCGCCGAAGTCGGCATGCGGCAGTCCGAACACCGCCGACTCGGCGATGCCGGGCCACGCGTCGAGCTCGGTCTCGATCTCCTTCGGGTACACGTTGTAGCCGCCGCTGATGACGAGGTCCTTGGCGCGGCCGACGAGCGCCAGGCGCCCGTCCGGCGCGCACACGCCGACGTCGCCGGTGTCGAACCAGCCGTCGGGCGTGAAGGCTTCGGCGGTCTTCTCGGGCATGCCCCAGTAGCCGTGGAAGACGTTCGGTCCGCGGACCTGGATCGCGCCGGTCTCGCCCGGGGGCAGCGGGCGGTGGGTCGGGTCGGCGATGCGGATGTCGACGCCTGGCAGCGGCATGCCGACGCTGCCCGCGACGCGCGGCCCGTCGAGCGGATTGCTCGCGAGGATGCCGGTCTCACTCATGCCGTAGCGCTCGAGGATGCGATGACCGGTGCGCGCTTCGAACGCGGCGAAGGTCTCGGGCCGCAGCGGTGCCGAGCCGCTGATGAACACGCGCACGGTGGCGCAGGCCGCGGCGTCGAAGCCGGGCGTGTCGAGCAGCCGGGTATAGAAGGTCGGCACGCCCATCAGCACCGTCGCGCCCGCCAGCGCGTCGCGCACGGCGACCGGATCGAAGCGCGCGTGGAAGCGCATCGTCGCGCCGGACAGCAGCGCGCAGTGGCCGGCCACGAACAGGCCGTGGATGTGAAAGATCGGCAGCGCGTGCACGAGCACGTCGGCCGCGGTGAAGTGCCAGGCCTCGACCAGCGCCTGCGCGTTGGTCGCGAGGTTCGCGTGGGTCAGCATCGCGCCCTTCGAGCGACCGGTGGTGCCGGACGTGTAGAGCAGCACCGCGAGGGTGTCGGCGTCGGCCGCGGCGGGGGCGACATCCGGGGCGGCGGATGCGTGGTCGAGCAACGATCCGGACCGGCCGTCAGCCGCGAGCGTGTGCACGCCGTGCACGCCGGCTGCGACCGCACCGGGGGCGAGCGCCGCGAGCGCGTCGGGGTCGCAGACGAACAGCCGCGGGCGGGCGTCACCCAGGAAGTACGCGATCTCGGTGGGCGTGTACGCGGTGTTGAGCGGCACGAACACCGCGCCGGCGCGCAGGCACGCGAGGTACAGCGCGAGCGCCGCGACGGACTTGCCGACCTGCACGCAGACGCGATCGCCGGGCACCACACCGCTGGCGGCAAGGGCCGCGTGCAGGCGCGCGGCCTGCGCGTGGAGCGCCGTGTACGACACGGGCGCGCCATCGAGCGGTTCGACCGCGATGGCGTGCGGCGCGCGCCGGCAGGTCGCGTCGAGCAGGGCGTGGAAGCTGGCGGTCACACGCCGTTCCAGCGGCGCATCAGTTCGATGAAGGCGTCGGTGGCGTCGAGCACGCGCTCGGTGACGCAGTACTCGTCGGTCTGATGCGCGAGGGCTGCCTCGCCGGGACCGAGGATCACGGTGGGCGGCGAGCCGTACGCGGGCGTCAGCGCCGCGGCATCGGTGAAGTACGTCGCCGTGCGCGGCTCGGGGCGCGTGCCGCCGAGATACGGGGTCATCACGTCGAACACGGTCTGGACCCACGCCTGCTGCGGCTCGGTGTAGACGGACGCGACGTCGAGCTTCGTCTCGAGCGTGACCTCGGGCCCCATCGCCTGTGCCAGTTCGGCCAGCAGCGCGGCGTGCGACTGCGTCGGCACGCTGCGGATGTCGATGCCGACGGTCGCGTGGTCGGGCACCGAGTTGATGTTGAGTCCGCCGTGCACGTGACCGACGTTGAGCGTGCCCTGACCCATCATCGGATGCGGCGCGTTCGAGAAGCGGAAGTGTTCGAGCACGCCGACCGCGCGTGCCGCCTTGTAGACCGCGTTGTCACCCTTCTCCGGCATCGAGCCGTGCGCGGTGACGCCTTGGGTGTGGGCGTGCAGCCAGAACGCGCCCTTGTGGCCGATGAACGGGAAGTTCGACGACGGTTCGGCGACGACGATCGCGCCGGCGCGGCCCAGGTGCTCGGGATGGCGGACGAGGTCGAACGCGCCTTCGCAGCCGGTCTCCTCGCCGGCGGTGATGACGAGGGTGACGCCGGGACCGCGCGCGAGATGCGGGGCCAGCCGGATCGCGGCCGCACAGAAGGCCGCGACCCCGCTCTTCATGTCGGAGGCGCCGCGGCCGTACACGCGATCGCCGTCGAGTTCGCCCGCGAACGGGTCGTGGGTCCACGTTGCGGCGCCGAGCGGAACGATGTCGATGTGGCCGGTGAACACGATGGGCGGCGTGTCCTGACCGCCGCCGATCTGGGCGACGAGGTTGGCGCGGCCGTGGCCGATCGGGTGGTACGCGACGCGGAAGCCCGCGGCTTCGAGCAGCGCGCCGAGATGACGGGCGCAGGCCTCCTCGTCACCCGGCGGGTTGATCGTGTCGAACCGCAGCAGGGCCTGGGTCAGGTGCAACGCTTCGTGGGGGGCGTTCATCGGCGGGCTCGCGGTGCGCGGGGAAGCCGCGATTGCACCACTGTCAGTGCCGACGGTCACGCCGCGACACGACCCGGACGCGACGCGCCCGTGGCGTGGATGTGACGAGGCCGCCCGCAGGCGGCCTCGATCGACCCTGACGGACCCGCGGGGCGCGGGTCAGCGTCGACGCATGCGGCGGATCGCGGCGAGCTGCGCCGCCAGCGCCGCGAGTTCGGCCTCGGCGGTCGCGACCTGCGCCTTGTCCTTCGCGTTCGCGAGCGTCTCCTCGGCGAGACGACGCGCTTCGAGCGCCTTCTCCTCGTCGAGGTCGGCCGCGCGGATCGCGGTGTCGGACAACACGGTGACCTGCTTCGGCTGCACCTCGAGGAAGCCGCCGGCGACGAAGATGTGGATCTCCTCGCTGCCGTCCGCCGGCAGGATGCGGACCGAACCCGGACGGATGCGGCTGATCAGCGGCGTGTGCTGCGGATAGATGCCGAGCTCGCCGGACTCACCGG
>JALORJ010000038.1 GCA_025459035.1 Burkholderiales bacterium | reverse complement strand
GCGGCGAGGACGCGCAGGTCGTGCTGCGCGCGGTGGTCGCCCACGATCTGGTGTGACGCGCGCCCGGGCGGCGGCGTCAGGCGAGCGCGCGCGGCCGTGGCGGATGACTTCGCACGTGCTCAGGTCTCGGGCGCGGACTCCGTCAGCGCATCGGCGGCCGCGAGCCCGTCGATGTCCAGTTCGAAGCCGACGGCCGCCCATTCGCGCACCTCGGCGCGCAGCGCAGCCGCGGTCAGCGGGTAGCGCGCGAGCCATCCCGGTGGCACCGTCAGCGCGAAGCGCCGCTCGCGCCGGGTCGCGCCGATCGACGGCAGCGCGATCACGGTGCGGCTGCGATGGAACAGGCAGGCGAGCCGCAGCGCGAGGATCGGCGACCAGTCGTCGGTGGCGGCGACCGGCGTGCGCGACTTCTCGAGCGTGCCGCGGTGCGCGAGCGCGAGCCGCGCCAGGCGCGCCTGCTCCATCCGCGAGAACCCCGGCATGTCCGCGTTCGCGAGGATGTAGGCCGTGTGCTTGTGGTAACCGGCGTGGGCGACGGTCAGACCGATCTCGTGCAGGCGCGCGGCCCAAGCGAGCATCTGCCGCGCCGCCGGATCGGGTGCCGCGCCGGTCGCGAGCCCGGCCTGGATGCCGAGCGCCAGCGCCTCGACCCGACGCGCCTGCGCGGCGTCGACGTGATAGCGCTTGGCGAACTGGCGCACCGTGACCTCGCGCATGTCCTGCTGGTGGAAGCGCCCCAGCATGTCGTACAGGATGCCCTGGCGCATCGCGCCGTTGGCGAGCGTCATGCGCTCGATGCCGAGTTCGCCGAAGGCGGCCGCCATGATCGCGAAGCCGCCGGGCAGCACCTGGGCGCGGTCGGACCGCAGACCGGGCAGCGCGATGCGGTCGGTGTGGCCGGCCTTCAGCAGCTTGTCGCGCAGACGCTCGAGGCCGTCCGCGGTGATGTGGCCGTCGCCCCAGCCGCTGGCCTGGATCAGGTCGCCCAGCGCGCGCGCCGTCCCCGACGAGCCGACGGCCTCCGCCCAGTGCCCCGACGCGAAGTCGCGCTCGATGGTCTGCACCTCGATGCGCGCGGCGGTCTCGGCCGCGCGCAGCGCCGGCTTGGTGATGCGCCCGTCGGGGAAGAAGCGCAGCGTGTAGCTCACGCAGCCCATGTAGAGGCTCTCGAGCTTCTGCGGGCGCAGACCGGCGCCGATGATGAACTCGGTCGAACCGCCGCCGATGTCGATGACCAGCCGCCGGTCGTCGGTCGGCGGCAGGCCGTGCGACACGCCGAGGTAGATCAGCCGGGCTTCCTCCTTGCCGGCGACCACGTCGATCGGAAACCCGAGCGCCCGCTCCGCGCGCGCGAGGAACTCGGGGGCGTTCTTCGCCACGCGCAGCGTGTTGGTGCCGACGGCGCGCACCGCGTCCGGCGACAGGCCGCGCAGGCGTTCGCCGAACCGGTGCAGCGCGACCAGCGCGCGGTCCTGCGCCGCGGCGTCGATGCGCTTGTCGGGTCCGAGCCCTGCGGCCAGCCGCACGGGCTCGCGCAGCGAGTCGAGCGGATACAGATGGTCGTCCTCGACGCGGCAGACCTGGAGCCGGAAGCTGTTGGAGCCGAGGTCGACCGCGGCGACGACGTCAGGCTCGGGCACGCCGCGGGCGCGGGCCGGGCGCGTGCGCGCGGCGGTCATGTCGCGCAGCGCCCGACCGCCCCGGCGACGGGGCGGTGTGCGGGCGTCAGCTGGCCACCTCGCGCTCGAGCTCCTCGACGGTCACGTGGCGCACGTCCTTGCCCTTGACCATGTAGACGACCGCCTCGCAGATGTTCTTGGCGTGATCGCCGATTCGCTCGATCGCCTTGGCGATGAACAGGATCTCGATCGACACCGAGATCGTGCGCGGGTCTTCCATCATGAAGGTGATGAGCTGGCGCACGATGCCGCGGAATTCCTCGTCGACATGCCGGTCCTCGCGGATCACGGCGGCGGACGCGACCGGGTCGAGGCGCGCGAACGCGTCGAGCGAGCGACGCAGCAGGTCGGTGGCGAGATCGGCCATGCGGCGGATCTCGGTGAAGCGCGGCTGCGTGAGCCGGTCGGGCGCGTTGATGACCCGACCCATGCGCGCGATCTTCGAGGCCTCGTCGCCGATGCGTTCGAGATCGGTGATGGTCTTCTCGACCGCCATGATCATGCGCAGGTCGCCTGCGGCGGGCTGACGCCGCGCGATGATCGTGCTGCAGTCCTCGTCGATCGCGGTCTCGAAGGCGTTCACGCGCCGATCGTTGGCCGCCACCACCTCGGACAGCGCGTGGTCGGCCGTGACAAGCGAATCGACCGCGAGGCGGATCTGTTCCTCGACCAGCCCGCCCATCTGCAGCACCCGCGCCCGCAGGGTCTCGAGTTCGGCATCGAACTGCTTGGAAGTGTGATCGGACGTGGTCATCGGCGACACCTGCGGCGGAGGGGGACGGCCGCGCGCCGGCCGCGCACGCCATGTCCGGAGGGTAGGCGATGCTTCATGACAGCTTTGTTGCAACGACGTCGGCCTGGCCGGCGCGCGTCAGCGTGACCACGCCGTCCGGGCCGCCGAGCAGCGCGACGTCGGCGCCGCGGCGCGCGAACAGGCCGACCGTGACCACCCCCGCGATCGCGTCGATCTCGCCCTCGAGGGCGACGGGCGCGGTGATCGACAGGGCGTGGGCGTCGAGGATCACGTTGCCGTTGTCGGTCACGACGCCTTCGCGCCACACCGGGCGCGCCCCGAGTGCGGTCAGGCAGCGCGCGACGTGCGCACGCGCCATCGGGATCACCTCGACCGGCAGCGGGAAGCGGCCGAGGACGTCGACGCGCTTGCCCGCATCGGCGATGCAGACGAAGCGCCGCGCGACGGCAGCGACGATCTTCTCGCGCGTGAGCGCCCCGCCGCCGCCCTTGATCATCGCGAGTTGCGGGTCGATCTCGTCGGCGCCGTCGACATAGACGGGCAGCGTGTCGACCGCGTTCAGGTCGAGCACCGCGATGCCGACGGCGGCCAGGCGCTGCGCGGTGCGCTCGGAACTGGCGACGGCACCGGCGATGCGGTCGCGCCGCGCACCGAGCAGATCGATGAAGTGATCGGCGGTCGAGCCGGTGCCGACCCCGACCACGGTGCCGTCGGGAACATGGTCCAGCGCCGCAGCGGCGGCAGCGCGCTTGAAGTCGTCGACGGTGGCAGGCACGGCGGTTCGCGGCGGACGGGACATGAGGGTTCAAGAATAGTCGTGCGATGGCGCCGCGCTGCTACGCTCGATCGATTCCGCGTGCCGCCACGCGCCCCGGTCCCGATGGTCGACGACTACCTGCCCCGCATCCTCGACGCGCGCGTCTACGACGTCGCGATCGAGACCCCGCTCGAGCCGGCGCCGCTGCTGTCGCGCCGCACCGGCCACTCGATCCTGCTGAAGCGCGAAGACCTGCAGCCGGTCTTCTCGTTCAAGATCCGCGGTGCGTACAACCGCATGGCGCGGCTCACGCCCGCGCAGCGTCGCCGCGGGGTGATCGCGGCGTCGGCCGGCAACCACGCGCAGGGCGTCGCGCTGTCGGCGCGGCACCTGGGCTGCAAGGCCGTGATCGTGATGCCGGTCACCACGCCGCGCATCAAGATCGACGCGGTCGCCGCGCGCGGCGCGAAGGTGGTGCTCGCCGGCGATTCGTACGACGAGGCATATGCGAAGGCGCGCGAACTCGCCGCGCGCGACGGCCTCACCTTCGTGCATCCGTACGACGACCCGGACGTGATCGCCGGTCAGGGCACGATCGGCATGGAGATCCTCAAGCAGCACGGCGACCCGATCGACGCGATCTTCGTCGCCGTCGGCGGCGGCGGGATGATCGCGGGCATCGGCGCGTACGTGAAGCGCCTGCGTCCGCAGACGCGCATCGTCGGCGTCGAACCGGTCGACAGCGACGCGATGACCCGCTCGCTCGCGGCCGGGCGCCGCGTGCGTCTTGCCAGCGTCGGCCTGTTCGCCGACGGGGTCGCGGTCAAGCACGTCGGCCAGGAGACCTTCCGCATCGCGCGCGATGTCGTCGACGAGATGGTCAACGTCGACAACGACGAGATCTGCGCCGCGATCAAGGACGTGTTCGAGGACACGCGGGTCGTCCTCGAACCGGCCGGTGCGCTGGCGATCGCCGGCGCCAAGGCGTGGGCGGCGCGGCAGCGGCGCGGCGGGCGCACGCTGGTGGCGGTGGCCTGCGGCGCCAACATGAACTTCGACCGCCTGCGCTTCGTCGCCGAACGCGCCGAACTGGGCGAGCGTCGCGAGGCCGTGCTCGCGGTCACGATCCCCGAAGCGCCGGGCAGCTTCCGTCGGTTCTGCCGGCTGCTCGGCGCGCGCAACGTGACCGAGTTCAACTATCGCTTCGCCGCCGGGCACGACGCGCACGTCTTCGTCGGCCTGCAGGTCCAGGACGCGACCGAGACCCGCGCGCTGCTGCGCACGCTGGCGGCGGCCGGCCTCGCCGCGGTCGACCTGTCCGACAACGAGATGGCGAAGCTGCACGTGCGGCACATGGTCGGCGGGCGCGCGCCCGGGGCCGAGCACGAACTGCTGTACCGCTTCGAATTCCCCGAGCGCCCCGGGGCGCTGGCGCGCTTCCTCGACGCGCTGTCGCCGGACTGGAACATCAGCCTGTTCCACTACCGCAACCATGGCGCCGACTCGGGGCGCGTGCTGGCCGGCATCCAGGTGCCGCCGCGCGCGCGTCCGGCCTTTCGCCGCTTCCTGCGGGAACTCGCGATCCCGCACGTCGACGAAACACGCAACCCCGCGTACGCCCTGTTCCTGTGACGTCGTTTCGCGTCATCGCCCGCGCCGTCCTGCCGATGGTCGCGCTCGTCGCCGCGGCGGCCGGCGGCGGCGAGCGCGCGTGCGCGCAGGACGTACCGTTCCTCGCCGCGCGCGAAGCGTTCGTCCGCGGTGATGCCGCGCGTCTCGACAGCCTCGAGCCCGCGCTGCGCGGCACCCCGCTGGCGGCGTACGTCGAAGGCTGGCAGCTGCGACTGCGCTTCGGCGAGCTTCCGGACGACGCGGTCCGCGCCTATCTCGAGCGCTACAGCGGCCAGTATCCGGCGCATCGGCTGCGCATCGACTGGATCCGCAGCAGCGCGCGCAACCTGCGCTGGGACGTGGTCGAGAACGAGCTCGCGCGCATCCCCGACCCTGACACCGAGCTGCGCTGCCTCGGCTGGCAGGCGCGGCTCGCGCGCGGCGATCGCACCGCGCTGGCCGACGCCAGGCCGGCCTGGTTCGCGACGCGCGAGCAGCCCGAAGCCTGCGCGCCGGTGTTCGACGCGCTGTTCGCGAGCGGCACCACCACGGAGGCCGATCGCTGGCAGCGCGTGCGTCTGGTGCTCGATGTCGACAACGCCGCGCTGGCCGTCGCGCTCACCGCGAAGGGCGACGCGGGCCGACGCCTCGAGCGCAAGGCGCTCGACGCCGCCGCGCGCGACCCGCAGCGCGTGCTCGACCCGCGGAGACTGCGTGTGGCGACGCGCGCCGAGCGCGAGACGGCGCTGTACGCGCTCGGCCGACTCGCCGCGCGCGATCCGCTGCTCGCCGTCGAGCAGTGGGCGCGGATCGCCTCGCGGTTCGTCGCGGACGATCGCGCATGGGGTCAGGCCGTGATCGCGACAGCGGCGTCGCGCCGCCACCTGCCGCAGGCCGTGGCGCTGTGGCGCGACGTCGACGACAGCGTGCCGACCCCGGCGCAGCGCGTGTGGCGCGCGCGGGCCGCCCTGCGCGAAGCCGACTGGCCCGCGCTCGAGACCGCGATCGCCGCATTGCCGGCCGACGAGCGCGACAGCGTCGCGTGGCAGTACTGGCGGGCCCGTGCAGCCGCGGCGCGTGGCCGCCGCGCCGACGCCGACGCGCTGTTCATGAAGGTCGCGCAGGACACCGGGTTCCACGGCCAGCTGGCGCGCGAGGCGCTCGGCCCGGCGCTGTCGGCGCCGGCGCCGGACGGCTGCCCGAGCGAAGCCGATGTCGCGGCCGCCGCCGCGCTGCCAGGGCTCGCGCGCGCGCTCGCCCTGTACCGCATCGGCCTGCGCTACGAAGGCAACCTCGAATGGCACTGGTCGATCCGCGGGCTCGACGACCGCATGCTGTTCGCCGCCGCCGAGCTCGCGCGGCGCGACGGCTGGTACGAACGCACGATCGCGACGGCCGACCGCGCGCAGGTCGCGGCGTGTCCGGCCCTGCGATTCCCGACGCCGTACCGCGACCTGATCGCGACCGGCGCGCGCGACCACGGTCTGGACGAGGCGTGGGTGCTGGGGCTGGTGCGCCAGGAGAGCCGCTTCATGGCCGTCGCGCGTTCCGGCGTCGGCGCGAGCGGGCTGATGCAGGTCATGCCGGCCACCGCGCGCTGGATCGCGCGCCGGCTCGGCGTGGCCGACTGGCGCGGCGCCGTCGGCGACAGCGTCGCCGACAACGTCGCGTTCGGTACCTACTACCTGCGCACGGTGCTCGATCGCAGCGACGGGAGCCCGGTCGCGGCGTCGGCCGCGTACAACGCGGGCCCGGGGCGCGCGCTGCAGTGGCGCCATCCGGACCGGGCGATCGAGGGCGCCGTGTTCGTCGACACGATCCCCTTCGCCGAGACCCGCGACTACGTCCGCAAGGTCATGGCCAACGCGACCGGCTACGCGCGCCTCGCCGGCCGGCCGGCCGACCGCCTGACCGACCGTCTGGGTCAGGTGCCACCGCGCAGCGCGGCAGCGCTCGCGTCCACCGCGGGTCTGCCGCTCGACCCCGCGGACGGCGCCGCCGCGCCGCCGACGCCGTGATGCGCGCGGCGCCGCCGCCGGCCAGCCCAGAATCGCATCGCATCCCCGCCCCTGCCCACGACATCCGCCCATGACTGCTTCGCCCGTGTGTCTCATCGGTGGCTCCGGATTCCTCGGCAGCCACGTCGCGAGCCAGCTCGCCGCGCGCGGCATCGCGCTGCGCATCCCGACGCGCAACCGCGAGCGCGCGAAGGACCCGCTGATCCTGCTGCCCACGACCGAGGTGAGACGCCTCGACGTGCACGCCCCCGCCGATCTCGCTGCGGCCGTCGCGGGCTGCCACGCGGTCGTCAATCTGGTGGGCGTGCTGCACGACGCGCGCCGCGACGGCTTCGCGCGCAACCACGTCGAACTGCCGGCGCGCATCGCCCGCGCCTGTCGCGACGCGGGCGTGGCGCGGCTGGTGCACGTGAGCGCCGTCGGCGCAGCGGCGCAGGCTCCCAGCGCCTATCTGCGCAGCAAGGCCGAAGGTGAACGTGCGCTGCGCGCCGAGGCCGGCGACGTCGGCGTCACGGTGCTGCGGCCGTCGGTGGTCTTCGGCCGCGAAGATCGCTTCCTCAACCTGTTCGCCGACCTCGCGGCACTGTTTCCCGTGCTGCCGCTCGCCGGTGCGGATGCGCGATTCCAGCCGGTGTACGTCGAGGACGTGGCGCGCGTGATCACCGACGCCGTGACCGGCCCCCGGCGCGACGACGGCGGCGACGCGATCGAGCTGTGCGGCCCGCGCGAGTACACGTTGGGCGAACTGGTGCGATGGGTGTGCGCGCAGCGCGGGCTCGCGCGTCCGGTCGTGCCGCTGCCGGGCGCGCTGGCAGCGCTGCAGGCCTTCGTGCTCGAGCATCTGCCCGGCCACGTGATGACCCGCGACAACCTGCGCTCGATGCAGGTGCCCAACGTGTGCGCATGCCGCTTCGAGGACGTGGCCGGCTTCGCGCCGACGGCGCTCGAGGCCGTCGCCCCGGCGTGGCTCGCGCGTGCCCGGCCACGCGACCGGTACATGGCGCTGCGGGTGCGCACGCGCCGATGAAGATCTGGCGCGTCGGCGGGTCGGTCCGGGACGAGCTGCTCGGCCTGCCGGTGCGCGATCGCGACTGGGTCGTCGTCGGCGCCACGCCCGACGCGATGCTCGATGCGGGCTTCACGCCGGTGGGACGCGACTTCCCGGTGTTCCTGCACCCGGTGACGCGCGAGGAGCACGCGCTGGCGCGCACCGAGCGCAAGAGCGGTCCGGGCTATCGCGGCTTCACGGTGCATGCGGCGCCGGACGTGACGCTCGAGCAGGATCTCGCGCGGCGCGACCTCACCATCAACGCGATGGCCCGCGGCGACGACGGCACCCTCGTCGATCCGTTCGGCGGTGCGCGCGATCTCGCGGATCGGGTGCTGCGCCACGTGTCGCCGGCGTTCGCGGAAGACCCCGTGCGCATCCTGCGCGTCGCGCGCTTCGCCGCGCGGTTCGACTTCCGGGTCGCGCCCGAGACCGCGACCCTGATGCGCACGATGGTCGACGCCGGCGAGGCCGACCATCTGGTCGCCGAGCGCGTCTGGCAGGAGGTGGCCAAGGGGCTGATGGAGCGCCATCCGTCCGTCATGTTCGCGACGCTCGCCGCTTGCGGCGCGCTGGCGCGCGTGCTGCCCGAGCTCGACGCGGCGACCCGCGACCCGGCGTGGGCCGCCGCCCTCGATGGCGCCGCAGCCGCCGACGCGGGCCTGACGGTGCGCTTCGCGCTGATGGCACGCGACGCATCCGATCTCGATGCCCTGTGCGACCGGGTGCGCGCCCCCGGCGACTGCCGCGCGCTCGCGCAACTCGCCCGGCACCAGCTCGATGCGCTGCGGGCCGCCGACGGCGCGGATCCCGAGACCCTTGCACGGCTGCTGAGCGCCGCCGACGCGTGGCGCCGCCCGGCGCGCTTCGAGGAGCTGCTCGACGTGCTCGCGGCGGTCGAGGCGCGGCCGCGTCAGGAAGTCGCGTCAGCGCGGCGTCTGCATGCGGCGTTGCGGGCCGGCGCCGACGTGGACGCGGGCCGGATCGCCGCGCTTCGCGACGATCCGCGACCGATCCCGGACCGCATCCATGCGGCGCGGGTCGACGCGATCGCGCGGATACCGGAACCCCTGCCCGATCCCGACGTCCGACGCACGACGGCATGACGCCGTCGTTGTCCCTGCCGTCCCCTTGCCACTACCGGAGAACACCGATGACCCTGCTGCACCGTCTGTCCGTCACCGCCATCTGCGCCGCCGCCCTGATCTCGACCCCGGCCGCCTTCGCCGCGCACGAGAAGCTCGAAGCCGCCTTCAAGGCCGCGGACAAGGACGGCGATGGCACGCTCGACAAGTCCGAGGCTGCCGCGATGAAGGGCGTGGCGAAGCACTTCGACATGATCGACGCCGACAAGGACGGCACCGTGTCGATGGACGAGGTGAAGGCGCACATGGCCGACATGAAGGGCAAGGCCAGGGGCGGCATGCACGAGAAGGCGAAGGCGCGCTTTGCCGCTGCCGACAAGGACAAGGACGGCACGCTCGACAAGACCGAGGCCGCCGCCATGCCGCATGTCGCGAAGCACTTCGACGTGATCGATGCCGACAAGGACGGCACCGTGACGCTCGACGAAGTCCACGCCTTCATGAAGTCGCACAAGGACTGACGTCCCCCGGGTCCCGGGCCGCAGCGCGGGCCGGGACTAGTCTCGGGGCATGGAAGACGCCGCCCCGACCCAGCCGCTGGCCACCCAGCCGCTCACGACGCAGCCACTGGGCGCGACACCGGTCGCGGCGACGACGCCCGGCTCCCGGCCCGACGCCGGCGCCGGCGTGCCCGAGCGCATCGGCCGCTATCGCGTGCTGCGCGAGCTGGGACGCGGTGCCACGTCGCGCGTGTTTCTTGCCGAGGACGAGTTCCACGGCCGCCCGGTCGCGATCAAGGCGATCCGCGCGGATGCCGCACCCGACACCGACCTGCGGCGACGCTACGAGCGGGTGTTCATGAACGAGGCCGCGCTCGCCGGCAAGCTGCAGCACCCGCACATCGTCGGCATCTACGACGCCGTGTCGACCGACGATGCGCAGTATCTGGTGATGGAGTACGTGCCCGGGCGCACGCTCGAGCACTGGGCGAGTCCGGAGTCGCTGCTGCCGGTCGAGACGGTCGTCGAGATCGTGTTCAAGGCGTGCGTCGCGCTCGACTACGCGCACCGTCACGGCGTGATCCACTGCGACATCAAGCCCGCCAACCTGCTGCTGGCGAGCGGCTCCGACGTGAAGGTGTCCGACTTCGGGGCGGCGTTCTACGCGTCGGCCGAGCACACCTACCTGACCGGCGTCGGCTCGCCGGCGTACATGTCGCCGGAGCAGGTGCACGAGAAGCAGCTGAACCACCAGACCGATATCTTCTCGCTCGGCATCGTGTTCCATCAGCTGCTGACGGGTCGGCTGCCGTTCCAGGCCAGCAACCGCGGCAGCCTGCTGTACCAGATCGCCAATCTCGAACCGCTCCCGGTGTCGCAGATCCGCCCGGAGCTGCCGGCGGCCCTCGATCCGATCCTCGCGAAGATGCTCGCGAAGAGCCGCGAGGAGCGCTACAGCGACTGGCTGAAGATCGCCGGCGACATCGCCGAGGTGTTCCGGCACCTCACCGTGCCGCAGCAGTCGGTCTCGGACACCGAGAAGTTCTCGGCGCTGCGGGCGCTGCCGCTGTTCGTCGATTTCCGCGACGTGGAGCTGTGGGAGCTGACGCGCCTGTCGTCGTGGGCGCGCCACAAGGCCGGCAGCGTCATCGTGGCCGAGGGCTCGACGGGGGGCAATTTCCACGTGCTGACGACCGGCGATGCCCGCGTCACGCGTGAAGGCAACGTGCTCGAACTGCTGCGCGCGGGGCAGGTGTTCGGCGACATCCTGTACTTCGAGGATCAGGCGGTCGTGCGCACGACCGCGATCACCGCCGAGACCCCGTGCACGGTCATGAGTGTCCAGTCGGCCGCGGCGCGGCAGGCGTCGGATGCCCTGCAGATGCTGCTGAGCCGCGCGTTCATCCGCGTGCTGGTGCATCGCATCGAGCACCGCGACCGCCGCCTGGTCGCGCAGGCCCAGGCGCACGGCCTCGGGCAGACCGTGCTGCGCCGCTAGTCGGCGCGCATCGCGGTGGGGCGGCCCGTGCGGCCCCCCCGACCGCGCGGGACGGTCAGAGCTTCGCCTTCAGCAGGCGGCCCATCTCGGCCGGGTTGCGCGTCACGGTGATGCCGCACGCTTCCATGACCTCGAGCTTCTCCTGCGCGGTGCCCTTGCCGCCGCTGATGATGGCGCCGGCATGACCCATGCGCTTGCCGGGCGGGGCCGTGACGCCGGCGATGAAGCCCACCACCGGCTTTTTCATGTGGTCCTTGATCCACAGCGCGGCGGTTTCCTCGTCGGTGCCGCCGATCTCGCCGATCATGACCACGGCGTCGGTGTCGGGGTCGTCGTTGAACAGCCGCATCACGTCGAGGTGCTTGAGCCCGTTGACCGGGTCGCCGCCGATGCCCACGGCGCTCGACTGGCCGAGGCCCAGTTCGGTGAGTTGCGCGACCGTTTCGTAGGTGAGCGTGCCCGACCGCGACACCACGCCGATGCGGCCCTTGCGGTGGATGTGGCCGGGCATGATCCCGATCTTGATCTCGTCCGGGGTGATGACGCCCGGACAGTTCGGCCCCACCAGCACCGTGCGGCGGTTCTCGCGGCGCATGCGGTCGCGCACCTCGATCATGTCGCGCACCGGGATGCCCTCGGTGATGCAGATCACGAGATCGAGGTCGGCCTCGACCGCTTCCCAGATCGCGGCGGCGGCGCCGGGCGGCGGCACGTAGATCACCGAAGTGTTCACACCGGTCTTCGCCTTCGCGTCGGCGACGGTCGCGAAGATCGGGATGCCCTCGAAGTCCTCGCCGGCCTTCTTCGGGTTGACGCCGGCGACGAAGCACTCAGCGCCGTGCGCGTAGTCGCGGCACATGCGCGTGTGGAACTGCCCGGTCTTGCCGGTGATGCCCTGGGTGACGACGCGCGTGGCGCGGTTGACGAGGATCGACATGTCAGTGGGTGCCCTTCGAAGCGGCCACCACGCGTTCCGCGGCGTCGGCCATGTTGTCGGCGCTGATGATCGGCAGGCCGGAGTCGCGCAGGATCTGCTTGCCGAGATCCTCGTTGGTCCCCTTCATCCGCACCACCAGCGGCACGGAGAGCTTGACCTCGCGGGCCGCGGTCACGACGCCGTTGGCGATCGTGTCGCACTTCATGATGCCGCCGAAGATGT
>JALORJ010000037.1 GCA_025459035.1 Burkholderiales bacterium | reverse complement strand
CTTCCCGGTGACGGCCGGCACGCGGGCGCGGCCCGCGGTCGACGCGACCCGCGACGCCACCGCCGTCGCGCGCCTGCGTGCCGCCGGGGCCGTGATTCCCGGACTGGCCAACCTGCACGAGTGCGCGTTCGGCATCACGAGCGCGAACCCGCACTTCGGGACCGTCACGAATCCGCGCTGGCCCGACCGGCTGCCGGGAGGATCGAGTGGCGGGTCGGGCGCGCTCGTGGCGGCCGGCGTCGTGCCGCTCGCGGTCGGGAGCGACACCGGCGGGTCGATCCGCATCCCCGCCGCGTGCTGCGGGATCGTCGGCTTCAAGCCGACGCGCGGCGTCGTGCCGCTCGACGGTGTGGTGCCGCTGGCCGCGTCGCTGGACCACCTCGGACCGATGGCCGGCGACGTCGCCGACTGTGCACGGATGTTCGAGGTGATGGCGTCCGTGCCGCCCGGCGCGGTCGAGGCGCTCGCCGCTTCCGCGCCGCTGCCGACGCTCGGGGTGCTCGGGGGCTGGTTCGCGACCCAGGTCGAGCCGGGGGTCGACACCGGCGTGCGGGCCGCGCTCGAGGCCCTCGCGCAGGCAGGCGTCGCGTCGCGACCGGTCGACGGCGCGTTCGACGCCGCGGCAGCCGCGGCGCAACTGGTGATCCTGACCGCGGAGGCGGCCGACGCGAACGCCGCGCTGCTCGCGTCGGACACCGTGGCGCTGCTGGGTGAGGACGTGCGTGTGCGGTTCGAGATGGGCCGCTGCCTGATGGCCACCGACTACGTGAAGGCGCGCCGCGTGCAGGCCGCGACGCGCGCCGCGATGCTCGCAGGCTTCGCCGAGGTCGACCTGCTGGTGGCGCCGACGCTGCCGTGCGCGCCGCCGCGCGTGGGTCGGACGCTGCTGGCGATCGACGGGGTGTCGCGTCCCGTCGCGGCGCAGATGACCCGCTTCACCGGCGCGTTCAACCTGACCGGTCTGCCGGCACTGTCGCTGCCGTGCGGCTTCGACGCCGAGGGACTGCCGGTCAGCCTGCAACTGGTCGGTCGACCCGGTGCCGACCTCGCCGTACTGGCCGCGGGGCTGCGCATCGAGGCCCTGCTGCGGCCGCTGCTGCGCATCGGCTGACCACGCCGCGCTCGGCGGACGGGCGCGCCCGTCCGCTGCGGCGGACGATCCGTGCGATCGAGTGGCGGATCGGTGCGTTATGCACTGTTCAGTTACGAGCGATTGCCCTATTGTCCCGAGGCGTCGCGGGAGCTCGAAGCGGGGGGCAGTGGCAACGACTCTCGACACGCAAGGTGCGCGCGGCCACACGCGCGGCAGAGGTGTCGACTCGTTCGAAACCTTCACGGAATCCCGAACCCGAGAAATGAACACACCCACCGTCGAACTGAATCAGAACGGCGTGTTCCAGGTGGACTACGGTGGCATCGGCGTGCTTTCGCAAGCCACCGTGCAGGCCCAGCTGGAGGCGCGTCGCAAGCTGAAGGAAGGCAAGCAGAAGGTGCTCTTCCTGTTCCCGTCGATCTGGCGCGTCGATGCCGACGCGGCGCAGGCGATGTCGAGCGACTCGGCCGAGCAGGTCACCGAAGCGGCGGCGGCGGTCGTCAACTCGAGCCTCGGCATGGTCGCGCTGAAGGTCTTCGAGATGTACCACCGGCCGCCGTACCCGTTCCGTATCTTCCCGACCGAGCGTGACGCGCTCGACTGGCTCGACAGCGAGAACCGACGCTGACGAGCGGCGTCGCCCTGCGCGACGGCATCGCCCGGTCGCGCCGGGCGCGTGAGCGCCGCGGGCATCGCGGGCCTCGCCCGACATGAGCCGCGCGATTGCGCCGCGGCGGACCGGGTTCGCGCCGCAGTGTCGGTGTGACGCTTCCCCGACCCCCGGGGTCGCCGCGGTGCGCGCGATCCCCGCCCTCCGGAACCGATTGCCATGCCCAGTCTGTCGTTTCGCCGTCGGCTGAAGGAAGGGCGGCCGATGATCGGCGCGCTGCTGCAGATGCCGCTGCCCGAGGTTGCGGAGCTGTTCGCCGACGCCGGCTACGACTGGTTGTTCGTCGACCTCGAACATGCGCCGTCCGATGCCCGGACCGCGCTCGAGCTGCTGACCGCCGTCGACCACCGCGTGCCGTGCGTCGTGCGCGTGCCTTGGAACGACGAGGCGCACATCAAGAAGGCGCTCGACATCGGTGCCACCGGCGTGATCGTGCCGCTGGTCAACAGCGTCGACGAGGCGCGTCTGGCCGTCGCGCGCTGCAAGTACCCGCCCGACGGCGTGCGCTCCGTCGGCGTCACGCGCGCGCAGCGCTTCGGGCTCGACGTCGAGCGCTACATGCGCGATGCCAACGACGAGATCGCGGTCATCGTGCAGATCGAGCACGTGCGGGCGGTCGAGGCGATCGACGCGATCCTCGACGTGCCCGGCATCGACGCCGTGTTCGTCGGCCCGTTCGACCTGTCGGGCAGCATGGGACGTCCGGGGCGCATCGACGACCCGGACGTGCAGGCCGCGATCGCGCGGGTCATCGGCGCGTGCGAGTCGCGCGGCATCGCCCGCGCGATCTACGCGCACACACCGGAGCACGCGCAGCGCTACCTCGCGCAGGGCTACCAGGTGATCGGGCTGTGCACCGACTACATCCTGCTCGCGCGCGCGGCGCTGGCGTCGCTCGCCGCCGCGCGCGGCTGACGCCCGCGGCGCGTTGATCACCGCGCCGCCGCGCGACCCGCCGCGGCTCGACTGGGTCGACGGTCAGCCAGTCTCGCGCGCCTGCGGCGACGTCTACTTCTCGCGCGACGGCGGGCTGGACCAGGCGCGCGAGGTCTTCGTCGCGGGCAACGACCTGCGGGCACGCTTTGCCGCGATGTCGCCGCACGCGCGCTTCCACATCGCCGAGACCGGCTTCGGCACCGGCCTCGCGTTCCTGTGCGCATGGCAGACCTTCGTCGGGCACGCGCCGGCCACGGCGCGGCTCGACTTCACCAGCACCGAGATCGCGCCGCTGGCCACCGACGAGCTCGCCGCCGCGCTGGGCCTGTTCCCCGAACTCGCGCGCGAGACGCAGGCGCTGCTCGCGGCGTGGAGCGCGCTGCCGACCGGCACGCATCCGTTCACGTTCGACGGCGGCCGCGTGCGGCTGATGCTGTGGGTCGGCGATGCGCGCGACACGCTGGTCGATGCCCGCTTCGTCGCCGACGCGTGGTTCCTCGACGGCTTCGCGCCGAGCGCGGACGCGACGCTGTGGGACGCGGCGACCTTCGCCCACGTGTCGCGGCTGTCGCGGGTCGGCACGACCTGCGCGACGTGGTGTGTCGCCGGCGACGTGCGCCGCGGGCTCGCGACCGCCGGTTTCGAGGTCGAGCGCCTGCCCGGCTTCGGGCGCAAGCGCGAGCGCCTGCGCGGCATCTGTCGCCAGCCGGCCGCGGCAGCGCCGATGCTGCCGTGGCGTCGCGCCCCGGTGCCTGCACGGGCACCGCGCACCGCCGTGGTCGTGGGCGCCGGCATCGCCGGGGCGACCTGCGCGCACGCGCTCGCACAAGCCGGACTGGCGGTCCGCGTGCTCGAGCGCGCGCCACGGCCGGCGACCGGTGCCTCGGGACACGCGGTCGCGGCGCTGCACATCCGGCCGTCCGCACACGCCACCGCGCTGACGCGGCTCGCGGTCGCGGGCCTCGCGACGACGTGGCGGTCGCTGCGCACGCAGCTGCCCGACGACGGCGTCGCGTGGTCGAGCTGCGGCCTGCTCGCGCTCGCGACCGATGCCGATGCGCGCACGCGCGCCGCGGCGCTGGCCGCGCAGGCGTGGCCGCGCGCGTTCCTGCGCGCGGTCGATGCCGCCGAAGCGTCGGCGCTGGCCGGACTGCCGCTCGCGCACGGCGGCCTGTTCCACGCGCAGGCCGGCTGGGTGCACGGACCCGCGTGGATCGCGGCGCTGCTCGCGCATCCGGCCGTGCAGGTCGAGGTGGCGTGCGGCGTCGTGCGCATCGACGCTGCCGTCGACGGCGGCTGGTGCGTCGCGCTCGCGTCGGGCGACACGCGGCAGGCCGATGTCGTCGTGATCGCGAACGCCCTCGATGCGGCGACGTTCGCGCCGGCGGCCGCGTGGCCGCTGGCGCCGTTGCGCGGTCAGGTCACGCATGTCGTCGCGACCCCGGCGAGCGCGCCGCTGCGCACGGTGCTGTGCGGCGAGCGCTACGCGACGCCCGCGCGCGCCGGAACGCACGTCGTCGGCGCGACGTTCGACGCGCGCGATGCCGGCGGCGACGTGCGCGCCGCCGATCACGTGCGAAACGTCGAGGCGCTGCGGGCGCTGGCGCCGGCGCTGCACGCGGCACTGGCGCTTGACGATCGCGATGCCGCGACGCTCGACGGCCGCGCCGCGGTGCGCTGCGTGACGCCGGATCATCTGCCGATGGTCGGCGCCGTGCTCGACCGCGCCGCGCTGCATGCGCGCTATGGCGGCCGGCCGCGGACCGCCCTCGAGCGCGATTCGGCGCCGGCGCCGTGGCACCCGGGGCTGTTCGTGTCGGTGGCGCATGGCGGACGCGGATTCGTGACCGCGGCGCTCGCCGCCGATCACGTCGCGGCGCTGGCGGTCGGCGCCCCGACGGCGTTGCCCGAGCCGGTGGCCGCCGCGGTCGACCCGAACCGCTTCGACGCGCGCGGGCTCAAGCAGCGTCGCGCCGTCCCGGCAGCGCGAGACGACGAAGCCCGCTGATACGATCGATCGCATCGCCACGGTGATGCGTGCGACGCTCCGGGACGCGAGCCGATTCCCGCGCGCGGCTGCATCGCGCGTGCGAACTCCCGTGTGCCCTCTCGACGGTCTCCCCCCGATGAATGTCGTCTCGCGCCTCGTCTGCCGCCTCGTCGCGGTGTCCTGCCTGCTCGCCGCGGGCGCCGCGGTCGCCGCACCGTCCGCGCTCGACCGCATCCGCAGCACCGGCACCATCCGCATGGGTTGGCACGAGGACGGCGCGCCGTTCTCGTACGCCGGCGCGGACGGGCGGCCGCAGGGCTTCTCGGTCGACCTGTGCGAGCGGGTGGCGCGCGCGATCGCGCAGCGGCTCGGGCGGGCGCATCTCGACATCGAATGGCGCCGCACGGATCTCGCGACGCGCTTCGAGCAGGTCAAACGCGGCGAACTCGACGTCGAGTGCGGCACCAGCACCCGCACGCTCGGTCGCGCCGAGGAGGTCGACTTCAGCCTGACGATCTTCGTCGACGGCGCGACGGTGCTGGTCCCCAACGGCTCGGACGCGTTTCGCCTCGACGATCTCGCGCAGCGACGCATCGCGGTGATCGCCGGCTCGACCAACCAGACGGCGCTGCGCGCCGCGACGGCGGAGCGCGGCCTCGCGTGGACCGAGGTCGTGGTCGCCGATCCGGACACCGCGTGGTCGATGCTTGCGCGCGGCGAGATCGACGGGTTCGCGTGGGACCGCGTGAAGCTGCTCGGGCTCGCGCTCGCCGGCGCCGGGTCCGGCACGTGGCGGCTGATCGAGGACGACTTCTCGATGGAGCGGTACGCACTGGTGATGCCGCGCGACGACGGGCCGCTGCGGCGCGAGGTCGATCGCGCGCTGGCCGGCGTGTTCCGCTCCGGCGACATCGGTGCGGTGTACGACCGCTGGATGGGTGCGCTGGGGCGCCCGGGCGTTCTGCTGAACGCGATCTGGTACCTCGGGCGTCTGCCGGAATGAACGCGCGCGTCGGGCATCTGCCCGCGGCGTGGCCGCTCGCGCTGGGTGTGGCGCTCGTCGGTGCGCTGTCGGCGCCCGCCGGGCAGGCGCAGGTCGACCCGCCTCTGAACACGGTGTCGCCGTCGGCGGCGCGCTGCCCGGACTGCGCGATCGTGCGCAACGTGCGCGAGGTGCGGCGCATGCGGCCGACGCCGATCGGCAGCACGGCGCGCGACGAGCGCGAGTATCGCGGCCCGTACCAGACCGGCCAGGTCGCGCCGACGCTGGTCGGGCCGACGGTCGGCCTCGCGTTCGGCCCCGGGGGCGCGGATGCGCGCCCGACCGTCGGAGCGCGCGGGACGCGTCGCTACCTAGAGGCGCTGGCCGAAGAGGATCTGGAGGTGACGGTGCAGCACGTCGACGGCAGCTTCAGCCGCCACGAGGAACCGCTCGAGTCGGGCCTGAAGCCCGGGGATCGCGTGCGTGTGATCGACGGTCGGCTGGAGCGCCCCTGACATGGCCACCGCCGACGCGCTGCCGCAGGACGGGCCGGTTCCCGGGGCCGCAGGCCGCGCACGCGGCAAGGCGCGCCGGCGCGAGGTGCCGCGGGCGTCGCACGCGGGACACCCGCCGCTCGCGCCCGACCGCGACGTGCTCGGCATGCTCGAGCGCTCGGCCGAAGGCCGCATCGGCGAACTGCTGCCGCTGCGCTGGCAACGCATGTCGGCGAGCGCATTCGCGTTCTTCCGCGGCACCGCCGACGTGCAGGCGGCCGACCTCGCCGCGACGCCGCGCGTGGGGCCGATGCAGCAGGTGTGCGGCGACGCGCACCTGGGCAACTTCGGGCTGTTCGCGACGCCCGAGCGCGACCTGATCTTCGGCCCGAACGACTTCGACGAGACCTCGCTGGGCTGGTGGGAGTGGGACCTGAAGCGTCTCGCCGCGAGCGCGGTGCTGGCCGCGCGTCATCGCGGCCTGTCGGCGTCGGCCGGGACCGATCTGGTCCGCACGCTGGTGGCGTCGTACGCGCGCCGCATCGACGAGTACTCGCGCATGCACGTGCTCGACGTCTGGGCGAGCCGCATCCGCGCCGAGGAACAGGTCGGCCAGCTCGACGGCGCCGTGCGCGAACGGGCGCAGGCGGTCGTGTCGCGTGCGCGCCGGCGCACGTCGGACCAGGTGTTCCAGAAGCTCGTGCGCAGCGTCGACGGGCAGGCGCGCTTCGTCGACGATCCGCCGCGCATCTTCCATCACGGTCCTGACGCCGCGTTCGCTGCGAAGTGCGGCGAAGTCTTCGCGCGCTACCGCACGACGCTGGCGGACGATCGCCGCATGCTCTTCGACCGCTTCTCGCTGGTCGACTTCGCGGTGAAGGTGGTCGGGGTCGGCTCGGTCGGCCGCCACTGCGTGATGGCGCTGCTGCAGTCGGAGAGCGGGCAGCCGCTGATCCTGCAGATCAAGGAGGCCGCGACCTCGGTGCTCGAACCGTGGTGCGGGCCGGCGCGCGAGACCCATCCGGGCCATCGCGTCGTCACGGGTCAGCGGCTGATGCAGGCGTTCAGCGATCCGTTCCTCGGCTGGGCGTCCGACGACGAAGGCCGGCACTACTACGTACGGCAGATGCAGGACATGAAGGGCGGCGTCGACCTCGACACGATCAGCCCGGCCGGGCTCGCGCCGTACCTCGTGCTGTGCGGCTGGGCGCTCGCGCGGGCGCACGCCAAGAGCGGCAACGGCGGCGCCGACATCGCCGGCTACGTCGGCAAGGGCGACAGTCTTGGCGACGCACTGGCACTGTATGCGGTGGCGTACGCCGACCAGGCCGAGGCCGACCACGCGGCCTTCGTCGCGGCGATCCGCGCCGGCCGGTTCTCCACCGAGGTCACGTTCCGGCCGGAGCGCATCGCGGCGTGAGCCGGCCGCCGCGGGGCGCGCGGTGGCGGGCGGCCCTGGTGGTGCTCGGTGCCGCGACGGCCGGCGTCCCGGTGCATGCGCAGACGCTGTCGGAGTGCGCGCGGCTCAACGACGACGATGCCCGCCTGGCCTGCTACGACCGCGTCGCCGGACGGCCGCGCACGCCGCAGGAAGACGCCGTGATGCCGCCGCCGGACCGCGCGGCGCGCTTTCGCGGAGCGGCACCCGAGGCCGGCGATGTCGTGCGCGAGAGCGACCCGACCGCAGGCTCCGGGTCGGCGCTCGCACTCAAGTGGGAGCTCGAGGACGACGTGCGCTACGGCGTGCTGCGCCTGCGCACGCATCAACCCAACTACGTGCTGCCGTCGCGCTGGTCGAGCGATCCCAACACGACGCCGACGTCGCCGACGCTCGGCACCATCGGACCGCTGCCGCTGCACGACGCCGAGACCAAGTACCAGTTCTCGTTCAAGACCAAGCTCGTGCAGGGCCTGATGGGCGATCGCGTCGATCTGTGGGGCGCGTACACGCAGCAGTCGAGCTGGCAGGTGTATGCCGATTCGGCGCCGTTTCGCGAGAGCAACTACGAGCCCGAACTGATCGCGACGGTGCGGCTGCCGGTGACGTTCGGGCCGGTGCGGCTGCGCATGGTCAATCTGGGTCTGGTGCACCAGTCGAACGGCCGCAGCCTGCAGCTGTCGCGCAGCTGGAACCGCGTCTACGCGCAGTTCGGCGCCGAGATCGGCGACTTCACGCTGCTCGTGCGGCCGTGGTGGCGCATTCCCGAAGACCGCGCCAACGACGACAATCCCGACATCACGCGCTTCGTCGGTCGCGGCGATGCCTGGCTGCTGTGGCGCGGCGGCGGTCATTCGCTCGGGCTGATGGTGCGCAACAACCTGTCCACCACCACCAACCGCGGCGCGGTCCAGCTCGACTGGCGCTTTCCGCTGTATCGAAACTTCAAGGGCTACGTGCAGCTGTTCAGCGGCTACGGCGAGACGATGATCGACTACAACCATCGGCAGGACACCGTCGGCATCGGGTTCTCGCTGTCGGACTGGCTCTGATGGCTGCCGCATTCGTCCGCTGCCGGCGCCGCCTCGGTCGCGCGTTCGTGCTCGCGCTGCTGGCCGTCGCGACGGGCGGCTGCATGCATCCACCGCCGAAGTCCATCGACGTGGGCGGTGCGACGGTCGGCATCGGCGCGATCGACGTGTGGAGCGCGGAGCGTCCGACCGACGCCGAGAAGCGCCGCGGCGGCGGCGTGCCGGGGTCCGATTGAGACCGCGCCGCGCCTGGCGGCGCGACGGGGCGAGCCGCGCGGCGCTCGCGTTCATCCTCGTCACCGTCGCCCTCGACGTGCTGGGCATCGGGCTCGTCATCCCGGTGCTGCCGAAGCTGGTCGAGCGCTTCGCCGCCGGCGACACACGCCACGCGGTGTGGGTGCTCGGCACCTTCGGCACGCTGTACGCGGCGCTGCAGTTCCTGTGCATGCCGCTGATGGGTGCGCTGTCGGATCGGCACGGTCGCCGTCCGGTGGTGCTGCTGTCGACCCTCGGCATGGGGCTCGGCTACACGCTGATGGCGCTGGCGCCGTCGATGGGCTGGCTGTTCGTCGCGCGCGCGGTGGCCGGCATCACGTCGGCCAACATCGCCACCGCCAACGCTTACATCGCCGACGTCACGCCACCCGAGAAGCGCGCGGGTGCCTTCGGGCTGGTCGGCGCGGCCTTCGGGCTGGGATTCGTCGTCGGGCCGGCGGCCGGCGGCGCGCTCGGGGCGATCGACCTGCACCTGCCGTTCGCCGCGGCCGCGGTGCTGTGCGTCGCCAACTTCGTCTACGGGCTCTTCGTGCTGCCGGAGTCGCTGCCGCCGGCGCAGCGTGCGCCGCGCCTGCGCGGTGCCAATCCGCTGCTGGCCGGGCAGGTGTTCGTCGAGCATCCGCAGCTGCTGCCGCTCACCGGCGTGCTGTTCCTGTCGGCGGTCGGCCATGCGGCGCTGCCGGGCGTGTTCGTGCTCTTCACCGGGCTGCGCTTCGGCTGGAACGCGCTCGACGTGGGCCTGGTGCTCGCGTTCGTCGGCGTGTGTTCGGCCACGGTGCAGGGCGGCCTCGTGCGACGCATCGTGCCGGCGATCGGCGAACGCCGCGCGCTGGTGCTCGGGCTCGCGGCCGGCGCGACCGGGTTCGCCGGCTATGCCGTCGCGCCGAGCGGTGCGTGGCTCGTCGCCTGCGTGCCGGTCATGGCGTTCTGGGGACTGGCCGGCCCGTCGGGCCAGAGCCTCGCCACCGCGCAGGTGGGCGGCGACGAGCAGGGCCGCCTGCAGGGTGCGCTCTCGGCGATGACTGCCGTCGCCAACGTCGTCGGGCCGATGCTGTTCGCCGGCGTGTTCGCGCTGTGCACCGGCCCCGAGGGCGCGATCGACTTTCCCGGCGGCGCGTTCGTCGTCGCCGCCGCCTTGCTCGGGGTCGCGGCGTTCGCCGCGCACCGCGCTACCCGTCAACCTGCCGCGCCGTCGCGCGGTGCCTCGTCGATTCCGGAGACCGCGCCCTGATGCGTGCCTCGTGTTCTCGATCGCGCACCCGGTGCGCGCCCCTTGTCGTCGGCGCCCTGCTGGCGCTGCTCGTCGACACCGCGACGGCCGGGCCGGTCGGCGATCCGATCCTCGGGCCGCTGATGCCGACCGACGGCGTCGCCGGCGGGCTGGTGCTGCGGCTCGAACAGTCGCCGTACCGCGACGGCGATCTGCGCGCCGACTTCCTGCCGCTGTACCTCGCGCAGCGCGGCCGGCTGTACCTGCACGGCTACCGCCTGGGCTGGGCCGCGGTCGACGACGACACGTGGCGGGTCGAGACCTTCGTGTCGCAGCGCTTCGAGGGCTTCCCGAGCGAGAACCTGCCGGCGTCGCTCGCGGGCATGACCACGCGCACGCCGGGCATCGATGCCGGCGTGTCGGCCCGCATGGCCCTGGGCGGCGGGCGCTATGCGCTGGCGGAGGCCCTGCACGATGTCACGACGACGTCGAACGGCTCGGAACTGCGGCTGGGCATGGGCGGCGACCTGCCGGCCGGCGACCGGCTGCGGCTGCGCGTGCAGGCGCTGGCCGCGTGGCGCGACGCCAACCTGAACACGTATTACTACGGCGTGATGCCCGGCGAGGCGACCGCGACGCGCCCGCAGTACGGCGCGGGGGGCGGCATCAACCTGCTGCTGTCGGCCGGTGCGCAGTACCCGCTGACCGACCGCTGGCGGCTGCTCGGCGGCATCGGTCTCACGCGCCTGTCCGGCGCCGTCGCGGACAGTCCGATCGTCGACAGCCGCTGGCTCGCGTCCAGCTACGCGGGCGCCGTATACAGCTTCGAGCCGCGCCCCGGCGAGGCCCCGGGCGACACCGCGCGCAGCGGCCTGATCTGGCGCGCATTCGCCGGCGCCTCCACGACCTGCAACCTGCTGCCGGTCATGGCGTTCAGCTGTGCGTCGCTCGAGTCGGGCGGCGCGCGCGTCGCGTCGGTCGAGGTGGGTCGGCCGCTGGTCGTCGGCGCGTACGGCATGCCGCTCGACTTCAACGCGTTCATCGGCGTGCTCTACCGCGACGATCGCGGTCGCCAGCCCGACGGCTTCCAGGTCAACACGTACGTGAAGGCGGTCTGGTACGGGTTTCCGTGGAGTCACCGGGTGAAGACGCGCCTGGGCTTCGGCGCCGGTCTGTCGTGGGCGAACCGCGTGCCGTTCGAGGAAGTGCGCGACCAGGCGGCCCGTGGCCGCGTGACGTCGCGCCTGCTGAACTACCTCGACCCGACCATCGACGTCAGCATCGGTGACGTGATCGGCGAGCGCTCGCTGCGCGAGGCGTTCCTCGGCATCGGCGTCACGCATCGCTCGGGCATCTTCGGGTCGTCGCAGCTATTCAACAGCGTCGACGGCGGCTCGAACGCGCTCTACACCTACGTCGAATGGTCGCAGTGAGCGGATGACCGCGCCGCAGGCCGCGTGACCGGCCCGCGGCGCGACGGACTCACGACTGGCGTTCGAGCGTCGCGCGCACCTCGCCGTCGGTGCCGACCAGTTCGAGACGCGTGCCTTCGGCGCGCCATGCCGCGGTGCCTTGCAGCGCCTTCGCGATCGCGCTCTCCTGTGCCATCAGCGGCTCGGGGCAGGCCATGCGGGTCGACCGCAGCATCGGCATCGACAGGCGTTCGGCGTCGTGCTTCGCGGGTCCGGACATGCGGTTGCAGCCGGTCTCCACGCGCACGTCGGTGCCCTTGAACTCGATCCCCGGCGCGCCGCGCGGGCTGTCGACCGGCGTCTGACCCGCGATGTCGACGAAGCGCCAGCGGCCTTCCAGCGCCACGGCTGCGGCCAGCTCGGCGAGCGTCGCGCCGCCGGCATCGGTCATCACCAGCGTGCCGCCGGTCGCGCGCCAGCCCCGCGTGCGCGCGAGCACGTCGGCGATCGCGCGCTCCTGCGCGCTCTCCTCCGGCGGGCAGGCCATCATCGTCGACGCCATCTGCGAGAACGTCAGGCCGGCGCCGTCGACCTTGAAGCTGCCCATCA
>JALORJ010000321.1 GCA_025459035.1 Burkholderiales bacterium | reverse complement strand
CAGCGCGTGCGGCAGGAACTGCCGGCGGGCTGGATCGGCACCTTGCCCGCGAGCGGTGCCGTCGAGGTGGTGCTCGGCGACACGACCACCGGCGAGGCGCACTTCGGGCGCTTCGCGCTCGGCGTGGTCGAAGGGGTCAAGTTCCACGACGTCGACGGCGACGGCGCGCGCGGCCCCGACGAGCTCGGGTTGGCGGGCTGGTCGATCTTCGTCGACAGCGACGACGACGGCGTGCGCGACGCGGGCGAACGCGGCGCGACGACCGACGCCGACGGCCGCTTCCGCATCGTCGGCATCGGCCCCGGCGCGCAGCGCATCCGCGAGGAAGCGCGCGACGGCTGGACGCAGACCGCGCCCGGCGGCGACGGCGCACTCGACATCGTCATGACCAGCGGCGACACCGTCGACGGGCTCGCCTTCGGCAACCGCCGCACGGTCGGCACGATCCGCGGCGTGAAGTACGAGGACGTCGACGGCGACGGCCGCCGCGACGACGGCGAGCGGGGTCTGTCGGGCTGGACGATCTTCCTCGACGCCGACGCGAACGGACGGCTCGACACCGGCGAGCGCTTCGCGGTGACCGGCGAGGACGGCGGCTACGTGTTCGAGAACGTCGCGGCCGGACGCTGGGTGGTGGCCGAAGTGCAGCAGGCCGGCTGGACGCAGACCTCGCCGCGGCTGGGGGCGGCGTCGCTCGCGGCGACGCTGACCACGAGTGCATCGGACATCGCGCTCAACGTCGAAGGCTGCGCGTGCGGCATCACCTGGGCCCCCGAAGGGCCGGTGAGCGTGACCGGCAGCACGGCGGGCGCGAGCCGCGGGCTCGATCCGGCCGCACGCTCGATGACCGACGCGCTGGCGGTGACCGGCATCACGGCGGCACGCGCCGGCGGTGCGTGGGGACCGCTGGACGGGCGCGGCGTGCGCACGGTGGTCATCGACACCGGCATCGACCGCGACCACGCGTACTTCGGGCCGGACGCCGACGGCGACGGCACGGCCGATCGCATCGTGTTCCAGTGGGACTTCGCCAACGGCGACGCCGACGCGTCGGACCGCAGCGGTCACGGGTCGCACATCGCGAGCGTGATCGGCAGCCAGGACGCCCGCTACGGGGGCGTCGCGCCGGGGACCGACCTGATCGCGCTGAAGGTGTTCGAGGACGGCGGTGCCGGCAGCTTCGCGTACCTCGAGCGGGCGCTGCAGTGGGTGGTGGCCAATGCCGACGCGTACGACATCGGCGTGGTGAACCTGTCGCTCGGCGACGGCGCGGCGTGGACGCAGGAAGCGTCGCGCTACGGCCTGGGCGACGAACTCGCGGCGCTTGCGCGGCAGAACGTGATCGTGCTGTCGGCCGCGGGTAACCACTACTACCCGTCGGGCGAACTCGGCGTGGCCTATCCGGGCTCCGACCCGGCGGTGATCGCCGTCGGCGCGACCTGGGCGGGCGACTACGGCGGGCCGTGGCGGGTGGCGGGCGGCGCGACCAACTACACGACTGGCGCCGATCACATCGCGGCGTTCTCGCAGCGCGATCCGAACCTCGTCGACGCGTTCGCGCCGGGCGCCCGCTTCAACGGCGCCAGCGCCAACGGCGGCGTGCGCACGATGCAGGGCACGAGCCAGGCGTCGGCGTTCATGGCCGGTGCCGCCGCGCTGGCGCAGCAGATCGCGCAGGCCGAACTCGGTCGCGGGCTGACCACCGGCGAGTTCGCGACGCTGCTGCGCGGCACGAGCGACGCGATCGTCGACGGCGACGACGAGAACGACAACGTCGTCAACACGCAGATGACCTACCGCCGGCTCGACTTCGAGCGCCTCGCGCAGGCGATCGCGGCGCTGCCGGCGCAGGCGCCGGACGCCGACGGTGGCGGCACCGGCGGCGGCGATGCCGGCGGCAGCGCGACGCCGCAGCCGTCGCAGCTCGCGGCGCCGGGCGTGCACACGGTGACGCTCGAGGCAGGCGGCGAGGTCGGCGAGATCGACTTCGGCAACTTCCGTCTCGGGACCGTGCGCGGCACGGTGTTCGCCGACGCGGACGGTGACGGCGTGCGCGACGCCGGCGAGACCGGCACCAGCGGGGTCGCCGGTCGCACCGTGTGGCTCGATGCCGATGCGGACGCGACGCTCGACGCGGACGAACGGCAGGCGACGACCGGCGCCGACGGCCGCTTCGAGATCGCGGATATCGGGCCGGGCGCGTTCGTGCTGCGGCTGCTCGACGCGGCCGGGCAGGTCGGCACGACGCCGGACGGGGTCGCGATCGCGATGACCAGCGGCGCCGAGATCGGCGACGCGACGCTCGGCTCGACGGCCGCCACACTGCAGGTGGCGAGCTTCACGCCAGACGCGAGCGGCTTCTCGGTGCGGTTCAACCACGCGCTCGGCACGACCGAGAGCCTCGACGTGTTCGCGACGCGCATCGGAGCGGTGATCCGGACCGCGGACGTCGACGTGCGCGAAGTGGCGACCGGCCGCAGCGTCGCGGGCAGCGTGATCGTCGACGCGGACGCGCGCGGGCTGCGCTTCGTGCGCACCGGCGGTGCGCTGCCGGCGGGCGAGCTGCGGATGACGCTCGCGGGGCGTGCGGGCGGCGTCGTCGACACGAACGGTGCTGCGCTCGACGGCGATGCCGACGGCACGGCCGGCGGCGATGCGGTCCGCACCTGGCGCACCGGCACGGGCGTCGGCGCGATGCTGAGCCTCGCCGACGCGGTGCGCGGCCCGGGGCAGTCGATCGCCGTGCCGAACGCCGCTGCCGCGGCCGCCGGGCTGGCGCATGCGTGGCCGATCCGCGTCGATGCGGGGGCGGCCGGTGCGCGCCGCGTCGAGCTCGCAGTGGTCTACGACGCGACGCAGCTCGACGTGACGGGGATCACGCTCGCGGCGGGGCTGACCGGCGACCTCGAGACCGGCGCGCCCGAGGCGGTCGACGGCGCGGCGACGTCGCTGCGGCAGATCCGCGTGCGCGTGGATCTCGCCTCGGCGCTGACGGTGCCGGCGGGCGGTCGCGCGCTGCTCGACGTGCAGGCGCAGGTGCCGTGGACGGCAACGGCCGGCCGCGCGTCGGTCGTCGAGCTGCGCGACGTGGTGCTGCGCACCGCGGACGACGCGCCGATCGCGGCGGTCGGCGACGCGGCCGTCCACGTGGCGGCGTACGTCGGCGATGCCGATGCGGACGGTCGCTACACCGCGGTCGACACGACGCTGATCCAGCGGCTGGCGGCACGGCAGATCGCCGGGTTCGACGCCTGGCGGTCGATCGATGCCGCGCTGATCGGCGATGTCAACGACAGCGGCAGCGTCACGGCGCAGGACGCGTTCGTGA
>JALORJ010000036.1 GCA_025459035.1 Burkholderiales bacterium | reverse complement strand
GCCTCGCAAGAGCGCCGTGCAGCCATGGCGACAGCTGCGAACAGCACTGTTCGGATCAAACGATTCACGCTCGGCTCCCGATGTGGACTCACGACCCGTACCGTATGCGCCCATGATGACGCGACGGCCATGAGCGCCGTGGTCCGTGCGGGTTGCCGAGTGGCGCCGCCGGCCATCGCCTTGCCGTCGATCCCCGCTGCGCGGCCGGGCTCGCGGACCGGCGGGGTCTGTTCCTGCCCGGTCGCTCACCCGCCGACAACGATCGCCTTGCCGCCGATCCCCGCTGCGCGGGGCCCCTCGTCGGGTGGCTCACGTTGTCGCCCCTCGCCGGGTGGCTCAGGCCGGCGCCTCGCGACGGCCCTCTCGGCGCACCCACCGCGTCATCGGCGCCCCGCCGGCCATCGCCTTGCCGTCGATCCCCGCTGCGCGGGGGCCCTCGCCGGGTGGCTCAGGCCGGCATCGGTCCTCTGCGCACGGTGGGGCAGGTCATGTTGGCGTGGGTGCCGCCGGACACGGTCGCGCGGTCGTTGCTCATGTCGCGCAGGACTTCGTCCATGTCGAGCGCCAGCGCGCGGCGCAGCAGCGCTTCGAGTTGCGGCTCGGGGAACGTGGCCGGGCCGGCGTACAGGCCGACGCCGCGGCGGAAGACGACCAGCGCGGGCGCGTCGGTGATGCCGAACAGCGCCGCGACATCGGCGGCGGCCGGCAGCACGAAGCGGGCGGCGACGAGGTCGGGCAGGCGACCGGCGACCCGGTCGAACAAGGCCGAGAAGGCGTCGGCGGCCGGGCGGCCGGGCTGGGAGAAGTCGATGGCGATGGCCGCGCCGCTGGCCACCAGCACGTCGAGTTCGCCACGGCCGCCGAGCGGCCGTACCGCGAGGGCGGTCGTCATGGCGGCGCTCCGGTCAGGCCGCGGGCGTCGCGGCTTCCTGCGCCGCGATGTCCGCGTGGACCTGCGTCATGTCGAGCGCCTTGACCTGCTCGACCAGCGCGTCGAGCTGACCCGCCGGCATCGCGCCGGCCTCGTTGTAGAGCATCACCTGCTCGCGGAAGGCCATCAGCGTGGGGATCGCGCGGATGCCGAACTGGCCGGCGATGTCGGGCTCGTCCTCGGTGTTCAGCTTGGCGAAGACGACGTCGGCATGCTTCTCGGACGCGGCCTCGAACACCGGCGCGAAGCCGCGGCACGGGCCGCACCACGGCGCCCAGAAGTCGATGACGACAGGCTTGTCGCCGCGCACCACGGTGTCGAAGTTCTCGGAAGTGAGGGTCACGGTGGCCATGGCGGGCTCCTCGGGCGATGGGCGGGGGCGGCCCGGTCCGGGTCGCGGTTGCCACCGAACATAAGGGCCGCACCCGCCGACGACAACCGGCCGCACCGCATGGGTGCGCTGCTGCCCGTGCATCGGTGCCGCCGCCTACGATCGAGCGGCACTGCCGCCCTGTCCTGTCGCCCGCCGCCTCCGCCCGATGACCGACCCGAAACCCGTCCTGCTTGCCGTCGACGACGAACCCGAGGTGTCGCGCGCCATCGTGCGCGACCTGCGCGCCCGCTACGGCGAGCACTGGCGCATCCTGCGCGCCGAGTCGGCGCTGACCGCGATGGAGACGCTGGTGGACCTGCGCTTCCGGCGCGAACCGGTCGCGCTGCTGCTGTCGGACCAGCGCATGCCCGAGATGACCGGCGTCGAGTTCCTCGAGCAGGCCGCGAAGCTGTTCCCCGATGCCAAGCGCGTGCTGCTGACCGCCTACGCCGACACCGACGCCGCGATCCGCGCGATCAACCGCGTGCGCCTCGACCAGTACCTGATGAAGCCGTGGCAGCCGCCGGAGCAGACGCTCTACCCGGTGCTGGACGACCTGCTCGACGACTGGAAGGCCGGGCAGCGCACGGTGTTCCGCGGCGTGCAGGTGATCGACCATCGCTGGTCGGCGCACGGCCACGACCTGCGCGAGTTCCTCGCGCGCAACCACGTGCCGTATCGCTGGCTCGACATCGAGCGCGATGCCGAAGCGCGCACGCTGGTCGACCTGCTGCCGGCGACCGAGCGCGACGCGTGTCTCGCGGTGCGGTCCACCGCGCTGCCGCTGGTGCTGCTGCCAGACGGCACACGCATGCCGCGACCGTCGCTCACCGACGTGGCGACGCGACTCGGCCTGTCGCGCCAGGGCGACGCGCCGATCTGGGATCTGCTGATCGTCGGCGCCGGGCCGGCGGGCCTCGCGGCGGCCGTGTACGGCGCCTCCGAGGGCCTGCGCACCGCGCTGGTCGAGAAGGAAGCGCCGGGTGGCCAGGCGGGCACCAGCTCGCGCATCGAGAACTACCTGGGCTTTCCGTCGGGGCTGTCGGGCGCCGATCTGTCACGCCGCGCCGTGACGCAGGCGAAGCGCTTCGGCGCCGAGATGATCGTCACGCGCGAGGTACGCGCGCTGCGCGTGGCGCAGCCGTACAAGTTCGTGCAGCTGTCCGACGGCACCGAGCTCGCGTGCCGGGCGCTGGTCGTCGCGAGCGGCGTGCAGTACCGCACGCTCGACGCCGACGGCGCGCAGCGGCTGTCGGGCACCGGCGTGTTCTACGGCGCCGCGACGACGGAGGCGGGCGTGTGCACCGGCCAGGACGTGTTCATCGTCGGCGGCGGCAACTCGGCCGGCCAGGGCGCGGTGTTCCTGTCGACGGTCGCGCGCAAGGTCACGATCGTCGTGCGCGGCGAGGGGCTGGCCGCGACGATGTCGCGCTACCTGATCGACCGCATCGAGGCCACCGCCAGCATCGAGCTGCTGCCGTTCCACCGCATCGTGCGCGTCGACGGCGACGAGCATCTCGAGTCGGTCACGCTCGAGGACGTGCGCGACGGCCGCTGCAGCACGCGCCCCGGCGCTGCCGTGTTCGTGTTCATCGGCGCCGAGCCGCATACCGACTGGCTGGGCGATGCCGTCGCGCGCGACGCGCGCGGCTTCGCGCTGACCGGGCGCGATCTCGGCGCCGCCGGCACGCCCGCGGGCGGCTGGACGGCGGCCCGCGACCCGTTCCTGCTCGAGACCAGCGTGCCCGGCGTGTTCGCCGCTGGCGACGTGCGCGCCGGCTCGATGAAGCGCGTCGCGGCCGCCGTCGGCGAAGGCTCGATGGCGGTGTCGTTCGTGCACCAGGTCCTGGCCGAGCTGTGAGCGCGCCGACGCCCGCGTCGATCGATCTCGACGCCCTCGCGGCGCAGCCGGTGTTCGCCGGTGTGGCTCGCGCGCACCTCGAAGCGCTGATTCCGGCGTTGCAGCCGCGCGTGCTGCACGACGGCGAGGTGCTGGTGACCGAAGGTCAACCGCGCAAGGGCTTCTTCGTCCTGCTCGAAGGCGGCCTGCTGGTGACCAAGCGCGCCGACGGCCACGAGCTGCCGGCCGGACGGCACACGGCGCCGAGCTTCCTCGGCGAAGTGCCGCTGCTGACCGACGCGGCCGCGCCGGTCACGGTGCGTGCGACCGGCATCGCCCGGTTGCTGCACCTGGACGACGAAGCCTTCTTCACGCTGATCGCGACCGACCGCGCCTTCGCGCGGACCATCTTCCGCGCGACGACGCAGCGCGTGACCGGGCTCGAGACCTTCGTGCGCAGCCGCGAGAAGATGGCGTCGCTCGGCACGCTCGCCGCCGGGCTCGCGCACGAGCTGAACAACCCGGCATCGGCCGTAGCCAGCGCGGCGGAACGCCTGGCGACGCTCGCGCGCGAGCTCGATGCGCTGGCCGGCGCGCTGCACGCGAGCTGCGAGGAGCCCGACGCCTTGGCCGCGCTGACCGCGCTGCGCGCGGCGATGGCGCCGGCGGCACCGATGTCGCCGCTCGAAGAGGGCGCCCGCGAAGACGCGTTCGCCGACTGGATCGACGCGCACGGCCTCGGGGCCGGCTGGCGCCTCGGGCCGCTGCTGGGCGCCACGTCGATCGCGCGCGACGCGCTGGAGGCGGTGCTCGGCCGCTTCGACGCCGCAAGCCGGCCGGCCGCGCTCGCGTGGCTCGCCGCGATGGCCGAGCTGGACGCCGTCGTCGACATCACGCGCCGCGGCGCGGGCCGCATCGCCGAACTGGTGCGCGCGATGAAGTCGTACGCGTACATGGACCAGGGCCCGCGCCAGTCGATCGACCTGCACGACGGCCTCGAGGACACGCTGACGATCCTGCGGCACAAGCTCAAGCACGGTGTCGCGGTGGTGCGCGACTACGACCGCACGCTGCCACGACTGCCGGTCTACGGCTCCGAGCTGAACCAGGTGTGGACCAACCTGATCGACAACGCCGTCGACGCGATGGACGGCCGCGGCACGCTCACGCTCGTGACGCGCCGCGAAGGCGACCACGCGATCGTCGAGGTGCGCGACAGCGGCAGCGGCATCGCGCCCGACATCGTGCCGCGGCTGTTCGAGCCGTTCTTCACCACCAAGCCGGTCGGCAAGGGCACCGGGCTCGGGCTGGAGATCGTGTGGCGCATCGTGACCAACCGGCACGGCGGGCGCGTGCGGGTCGAGAGCGCGCCCGGCGACACCCGGTTCATCGTGTCGCTGCCGCTGGCGGGGGGCTGATCGATGAGCGCAGTGACTTCCACCCCTTCGGCGGCGACGGGTCCGCCCCCCGGCGGCGTCGCGCTCGTGGTCGGCGCGGGCGAAGCACTCGGCAGCGCGATCGCGCGACGCTTCGCCCGCGAGGGCCTGCACGCGGTCGGCGTGCGGCGCCGCGGCGATCTCGATGCGCTCGTCGACCGGATCGTGGCCGACGGCGGACGCGCCACCGGCATCCACGCCGACGCGCGCGACGAAGCCGCCGTGGTCGACCTGTTCGACCGCGTCGAGTCCACGCTCGGGCCGATCGAGGTCGTCGCGTTCAACGTCGGCGGCAACGTGCGCTTTCCGATCGCGGAGACGACGGCGCGCGTCTACACCAAGGTGTGGGAGATGTGCGCGCTCGGCGGCTTTCTCGTCGGCCGTGAGGCCGCAAGGCGCATGGCGCCACGCGGGCGCGGCACGATCGTGTTCACCGGCGCGACCGCGAGTCTGCGTGGCGGCAACGGCTTCGCGGCCTTCGCCGGCGGCAAGCACGCGCTGCGCGCATTGGCCCAGAGCATGGCGCGCGAGCTCGGCCCGCAGGGCGTGCACGTCGCGCACGTCGTCATCGACGGTCCGATCGACAACGACAACACGCGCGCGATGTTTCCGGACGCGTTCGCGCAACGCGCGGCCGACGGCGTGCTGCAGCCCGACGATCTCGCGGAGCTCTGGTGGCAGCTGCACCGTCAGCCGCGCAGCGCGTGGACATTCGAGATCGACGCGCGGCCGTACACCGAGCGCTGGTGAGTACCGCGTTGTTCCACCCCGGTCGAGGAGACCCCGCCATGCCATCGAAGACCGTCGAGTTCTTCCACGACTACGCGAGCCCCGCGAGCTACCTGGCGTGGGCGCAGCTGCCGGCGCTTTGCGCGAAGCACGGCGCGACCTTCACCAGCCGGCCGATGCTGCTGGGCGGCGTCTTCAAGGCCGCGGGCAACCAGACGCCGGTGAACATCCCGGCGAAGGGTCGCTGGCTGCTGGCCGACCTGCAGCGGCACGCGGACGCCGCGGGTGTGCCGTTCCGGCTGAACCCGCACTTCATCTTCAACTCGATGGCCGCCATGCGCGGCGCGATCTGGGCGCAGCGCAGCGGCGTGATCGATGCCTACGACCGCGCGCTCTACGTCGCGGCGTGGGCGGACAGCCGCAACGTCGGCGACCCCGACACGCTGCTCGCGATCGTGCGCGAGGCCGACCTGGACGCCGACGCGATGGCCGCCGCGATCCAGACAGCGGAGATCAAGCAGGGCCTGATCGACGCGACCAACGAGGCCGTCGAGCGCGGCGTGTTCGGCGCGCCGGCGATGTTCGTCGCCGACGAGATGCACTGGGGTCAGGACCGGCTGGGCTGGGTGGAGCGGGCGCTGGCGCGGTGAGGTCCCGGGGAGCCTGGCAACGCGCGGCTGTCGCTAGCTCGATGCGCCAGCGCGCAGCGCCTTCTCCATGAACACGCTGTTGGGATCCTCGACGTAGTCGCCGAACGGTCCGCGCGCGCGGTAGCCGTGACGCGCGTACAGCGCGAGTGCCTCGGGCTGGCGCACGCCGGTCTCGAGGCGCAGCACGCGGCAGCCGCGCGTGATCGCATACTGCTCGAGCGCCGCGAGCAGCGCGGCGCCGACACCGCGGCCGCGCGCGTCGGGCTGCACGAACATGCGCTTCAGCTCGCCGGCGTCGGGGCCGACGACGACCGCGCCGCAACCGATCGCCGTGCGGCCCGCATCGCGCGCGACGACGAAGACCACCTCGGGGCGCGACAGCGCGTCGAGGTCGATGCCGTGATGACTCTCCGGCGGGTACAGCGGCTTCTGGTACGCGTCGAGGGCGTCGATCAGCGCGACGATCTCCGGCGCGCTCGGCGGTTCGACGTGCAGCGTCGGGGTCATGGCGCCGACCGCGGGCGCGATGCGGCCGTGATGTTCACGCCCGCGCCGCCCGCGACCGGCCCGGGCGCGCCGCGGCGGCGTGCGCGCCTGGCGACGTCACAGCCCGGGCTCGTCGGCCTGCTGCCCGGCGTGGTAGGTCACGTACACGTAGACCGGGATCGGCAGATCGCCCAGGTGACGCTCGATCAGCTCGCGCACCTCGGGCCACGCCAGCCCGCCGACCCCGGTCGCGAGGCGCGGCAGCGCGATGCTCTTCACGAGCGACGTGTCGAGCGCGTGGCGCAGCCGCTTGAGGCAGTGCGACACGTTGCCCAGCGTCGCGCGACCGGGCTTCGCGCCATGTGCGTGCTCGCCCTCCTGCGTCATCAGGTTGAAGATGCGCACGCCGCCGACGCCGCCCCACTGCCAGATCTCGCCGGGCTTCGGATGCGTCTGGTGCGCGTAGTGGCGGAAGTCCTGCGCCATCACCGGCCACCGCTCGCGCAGCGCCAGGGCCAGCCCGCTGTCGAAGTGGTCGTTGGGGGCGACGCCGTGCGCGACCGCCTGTGCACGCGTGAGCAGAAGATCTCCTGCCACTTCATGGATCATGTGACGCACTCCTCGATGACGACGGAATCGCGCGGCATCTGTCGGGGCCGGCCCGTGCCGCGCCGATCGGTCCGGCACCCCGACACTGCGCCGCGACGGTACGCGTCGCCTTGACGCAGCGCAGACGTGCGCACGCGCGGCGCAGCCCGGAATCAGTCGGGCAATCGGCGCAACGGCCCGAAGCAGCGGTTCCCGCTCTGCGTGTAGCAGACGACCATCAACGAGTCGTCGCTCGCGAAACGCAGAAACACGTTCACCGTCGCGCCGGTGTCGTCGTTCGTGCGGTTGGCGCAGTCGCGACCGCCGTCGTCGCGCGTGGTGGTCAGCGTGAGCCGGAAGCTGTCCGAGCCCGGCAGCCACGGCGACAGCGTCCAGCGATCCTCGGTGTGCTCGTCGCCGCTCGTGGCGCTCGACGTGCCGTCGGGGCGGTACTCCAGCGTCTCGGTGCACTGGTTGTCCTGCCGCGTCCACTGCCAGCGCCCGACCAGCTTCGGCATACGCGACGGCGTGCCGGCCGGCGCCATCGCGTCGGGTGCGAAGCAGCTCTGAAGCTGCGGGGCGAGCACCGCGAGGGCCGCGGCCTCGTCCTGCGAACGCCGCTGCGTCGCGTGCCCGCACCAGGCTGCGACATCGGCACGGTTCGCCTCCGCCGCGAGCACGCCGAGCGCGCACCCGCAGCCGAGATCGACCTGTCCGGCCGACAACCCGCGCTGCATCCCACCTTCGCGACAACCACGGTCGAAACCGAAGCGGCAGCGATCGAGCGGGTCGGGGGTGGGGTCCGCGGCAAACACGCTGTTGCCGATCGTGATCGCGATCGCCGCAGCAAGGGCCCGGACACGATTCGGACGCGACCGCGGATCGCGTTGCCGCGCCCTCAGGAATCGCAGGCCGGTCGAAATCGGCTTGTTCCGGTCGAACTCGCGTGACATGGTTGCGATGACCCCTTGGAGACGGCAAGACATCGAACATTCGGGCGGCGCGCAGCTGTGGGCGACGTTGACCCCAGCCACAGCAAGATCGACGATCGCCTCGTCGCACCGCACCGAATGCAGGCAGTCGTTCAACCGCCACAGCGAGGCTGCAATGCCTGATCTCGTCTTCACACTACCCGAAGAAGTCGTTCGAGACGCTCGCGAAGCGGGTCTGCTCACGAGTGCGGTGATCGCGGACCTCCTCAAGGAAGAGGTCGAACGGCGCCGACGGATCGACACGCTGTTTGCCGCGATGGATCGGGCGGCCGACAGCGGCCATCCCGAAATGACGCTGGAGGAGATCCAGCGCGAAGTCGATGCGGTCCGCGACCTTCGACGCGGCGCCAGGGCCTCGCGTGCTGCGGATCGTCGTTGACACGAACGTCATCGTTTCCGGCCTGCTCTGGCGAAGCGCCCCGCGTCGCATTCTCGACGAGGCACGCAGCGGCGGGTTCCAGCCGTTTGCGACCACCCGATGCTCGATGAACTGACGGACGTGCTGTCGCGCAGGCATCTGATGCAGCACGTCGCTAGAACAGGATCGAGCCCGATCGACCTCGTCTCAGGCTGGGCTGCGATGGCGCATCGCGTCGTGATCGGAGTCCCTCCGCGGATCGTGATGTCCGATCCGGACGACGACGCGGTGATCGAGACGGCTCGCGCAGCGCAGGCGGTTGCCGGGGTGACCGGGGACCGCGCGATGCTCTCGCTCGATGCGGTCGACGGCATTCGCATCCTCACGCCATCGGCGGCGCTGGAGCTTCTGGCGTCCCGCTGACGTTGGATCAAGGCGGCCCGTCCTGTCGCGACACCACCGACGTTCGCTTCCGTCGAGCCGCGACGGCGACCGCGACCCGCTCCCATGACTCGCGTGCGCCAGCGCGCTGACTCGCAGGTGGCGCTGGCGACGCGGCTGCAATGGTGTCAACCAGACCGGCGGCCTTCGCGCGTCGCGCGGCCAAGGCTCCGAGCGTCGCGACGACACAACCGCTGAACAGCTTCGCCTGCGGTACCAGATAGCGCTGCGCGCACTCGCCTGCCGCTGCGACCGTCGACGCTTCGTCCCGTTGCCGTGGTGAGCACAACAGCGACTGCGTCATCCACACACGTCGCAACTGACGCTCGAATGGCTCACCCGGCCAGCACAGGTCGAGAAGGGTTCGTACGTTCGTGTGGAACTCACTCGCACCATCTTGAAACCCGCTCATCGCATATCGATACGTGGACGCCAGCCCCGTGTGTCTCTCCCCCGTTCGGGGTCGCCCGGGTGCGTCGAAGAGAAGCACGAGCTCGACTTCGTCCAAGGTCCCCGTCGCACCGAGAAACCCACGGGGAACATGCCCATGAGCTGGCTCCCAGCGCATGTCACGACAAGTGCCGGAGAAGCCCCCGCATGGTTCGTAGGCGGGGGCGAGGATCTCCGCGATTCGCGGATCGATCGGCAGGGGCCCGGAACTGTCGGAGACGATCTCGCGATCGATGCGCGGCCGCGAAGGCTCCGCTGTACCGACATCAGGGCATGCATCGGATTCCTGGGTGGAAACCGCTTTCGACAGATCACCTGCGCCACGCCTGATTGGTGCAACCCGCCGATAGAACTCGAGAATCGTCCGGTCGGCCACTACGTCCCGCATCGAGATGGGACGGTCGAGGCGGATGCCTTGAATCGACCTGCTGCGAGACAGCGCGACGTAGGCCTGACCAGGTGCGAACGCTCCGTCGCCGAGGTCGATACGCACCGCGTCGAGCGTCATGCCCTGCGACTTGTGGATCGTGATGGCCCAGCCGAGCGTCACCGGGAACTGCTCGAACGTTCCGACCACTGCCGCCGCGATCCGCTTCTCGCCGGGGTCGTAGCGGTACTCGATCTGCTCCCAGGTCTCGCGCTCGACCTCGACAACGTTGCCTGTCGGGGTCAGCTCCACAAGAATTCGATCGGACTCGATGCGGATGACCGTGCCGGTTGTGCCGTTCACCCACCACGGCTTTCGGTTTTTCACGAACATGACGCGCGCACCGGGTCGCAGAGCGAGGCGAACCGGCGCGGGAAACCGGTCGGCAGATGCCGCGATCTTGCCTTCGATGACCGCGTCAAAGGTCGACTCGGGCGATCGCAACTGCTCGAGTCGCTCCGCGTTGAGCGCTGCGGCAGCGGCATTGGTCGGCACCAGCCACGTCGCACCCGACACATCGCCGCCTACATCGCGCCAGGACTCCCGGTTGAGACGCGCGACCGCGTCCCGGTGATCGCGGTTCGTCCGGATGCGATCCAGCAGATCGACGAAGTCGGCATCGGCCTGCCTGAAGACACGGGTCAGCTCGACGGCGACGATTGGCACCTCGCGGAACACGTCAGCCGAGAAGAAGTAGGGGCTCGGGTAGCGGTGCGAGTAGAACCTAGCTACCTCGGGATCGGCCACCACGGGCGGCAACTGCAGCAAGTCCCCGACAAGAACGACCGGAACCCCGCCGAAAGGCCTGGGGTCCTTCCTTGTTCGTCGCATCGCAGCATCGATCGCGTCGATCAGGTCGGGGGTGACCATGGAAACCTCGTCGACGATCAGCGCACCCAGCGCGCGAATGACATCGGCGGACTCATGCTTCGGGTCGCGCGTGTCGCCACGATTCATCACGCGCGGCGGAAACCCGAAGAACGAGTGGATCGTCACGCCGCCGACGTTGATCGCCGCGGTCCCGGTGGGCGAAACCACCACGCAGCCGCGTACCGTGGACACGATGTGCCGGATCAAGGTGGACTTGCCGGTCCCCGCGCGGCCGGTGACGAATGTCACAGGGGTACCTTCGCGGATCGCTCCGACGACGAACTCGTATTCCGGGACAACCTCGATTTCAGCGTCCGGCTTCGGCGGCTCGATTTCAGGTGGCGGAGTCGCTGTGTCCGGGGAGCGACTCGCAAGGTCGAGCGCAATGCGAGACAGGTCGACAGGCCTGGCAGCAGACTCACCGAGGAGTTTCTTCGCCAGCTCTGCTATCCGCAACCACAGGGTCATCGAGGCATCTTTCCCGGCTTTCCCGGCACGGCGACTATGGCAGGCGAGGGGCCGCGCGATCAAGGTTCACGCCATGCGGTCGAGCAGTGGACCGCCGATTGCTGCGACTCGGAGTGCGACATCGAAGCGGTCGCTCCGAGGTGTGCCGAGGGATTCTGCGGTGAATCACTTGCCGGTCCTCGGCGGCTGTTCGGCGATCCCGCAACGTAGCCCTCGCGCCCGCCGCATCTGTGGCAACAAGCCGGCTGGCACGCGATGCGCTACGACCTCGTCGCGCTGGCGCGGCCGGTGCGGTTCGTCACGCTGCATCCGTTCGACGACGGCAACGGTCGCATCGCGCGTGCGGTCGGGGACGTGGTGCTGGCGCGCGCCGACGCTGGCGCACCCCGCGTCTACAGCCTGTCGGCGCAGATCCAGCGCGAACGCGACGCCTACGACGAGATCCTCGAGCGAACGCAGAAAGGCCCGCTGGACGTGACCCCGTGGCTCACGTGGTTCGTCGCGTCGCTGCACCGCGCGATCGACTGCGCGCACGGCACGGGCGATCGCGTGCTGCACAAGGCGAGTTTCTGGAGCCGCTGGCGCGACACCTCGTTCAACGCACGCCAGCGGAAGGTCCTGGGTCGGGTGCTCGACGGGTTCGACGGTCCGCTTACGAACCGGGAGTGGGCCGCGATCGCGAAGTGCTCGTCAGTTATCAATCCGCGCAAAACGAAGTACTGATGGATGTGTTTTACGCCGGTGCGGACGACGCACGTTGGCCACGTCTGCATTGGGTTTATAAACTGCCGCAACCGTCGTCGACTCGCCGGATTCGGCTGATACAAACGGAAACTCCGCCGAGCGACGCGGAGCAATGGAACATCACCGAGCTTCGCTTTTACGGGCCGAATGGCGCGGAAATTCCGCGTGGCCCCGCGTGGAAACTGCGTGCGAGTCCAAATCCTTGGGATGTGCATTTCGCTTTCGACAACAGTCCCGTGACACGTTGGAGGTCGTGGCAGCGGGCCGCGCCCGGCATGTATCTGGAAGTGGAATTCGGCTCGGCTCAAAACATCTCGCGCGTTGAAATCCAGTCTTCGTTCGACAACGCCAACTGTAAGGCGAAGTTGATGATCGAGCGAAACAATGGGACCCTCGAAGGAGTGGAAATCCAGCCGGAGATTGTCGAAGTCAAGCCTCGCTTTTGGATGCGACGCGAAGCGAC
>JALORJ010000035.1 GCA_025459035.1 Burkholderiales bacterium | reverse complement strand
GGTCGACCGTGAGGCGCAGCCACATCTCGTGCAACGGCTCGCCGGCGCGCAGCACGCCACCGGGGCGCGCGAGGGGTGCGATGTCGAAGGTCTTCGTGTCGACCAGGTGCCCCTCGATGTCCCACAGCCCGTCGTCGCGGGCGTAGCCGGTGCAGGTGATGCGGCGCGTGTGCGACGCACGGCGCGGGGCGGGATCGGATAGCGGCATTGGGGGAAGGCGGATGCGCCGACTGCCGGGGCGGTGTGCGGCGGGAACTCGGAGGCGGTACAGCGTCGCGGCGCGACGCGCGGGTTCAGGCGAGCGGCAGCGGGGTCTGCCGGCGCGCGGTCAACTGCGCCATCACGCGCTCGCGCTCGCCGTCGCGCATGGTGCTCCAGCGCGCGATCTCGTCGAGCGTGCGCCAGCAACCGCGGCACATGCCGTGCGTGGGGTCGATCTGGCAGACGTCGATGCAGGGGGACGGGATGGGCTTCACGGCAGGGGCCTGGCAGGACTCGACCCGCGAGGATAGCGGGCGCACCGGGCCGTCGTCGCGACGCGGTACGGCGTCGGCCACGGCGGCACGCAGCACGCCGCAGCCGACGCGCCACGCGGCGGCCGCGGTCGGACCCGGCTCAGGGTGCCGGGACGCTCGTGGTCCAGATGTCGCGGTGCAGCTTCCACTTGCCCTTGACCTTGTGCCACACGACCAGCGACTTGCCGTGGTCGGTCACCTCGCCCTTCGTCCCGTACAGCTTGTACATGCTGATGTCGTAGCCGAGCCCGCCGGCGGTCTCGATCTCGTTCGGCTCGAGCAGCAGACCGGTCAGGCCCTCGTCGATCCAGTCCTGCCACAGCTTGCGGATGGCCGCCTTGCCGCGAACGATGTCGCCGTTGGCCGGCAGCATCTGGGCATCGTCGGTGTAGGTGGCGGCGATCGCGTCGGCGTCGCGCGCCTTCACGGCGTCCATCAGCGCCTGCGCACCGGCCTCGATCGCCGCGCGCGCCGCCTTGTCGGCCGCATGCGCCGTCGGTCCGAGCATGACGCTGGCGGCGAGCGCCGCGAGCAGCAGGGTGCGTCGAGTGTCGAAGAAGGCCATCGGCGATCGCTCCTCGGTGGGGGGAACCCACCGTTTAGGGCCGGCGGTGGCACCCGGTCAATCGCCGCACCGCAGCCGGGCACGGCCGCCGGTGCGCGTGCGGGCGCGGATGCGTCAACGCATCCGGCGCTCGCACTTCGCGAGGAGAGGCGCCGCCGCCGGCTCCGGCGGAGCCGGATGCAGCGCCACGCGCTCGACCTCGAAGCGGCCGTCGCGCCCCGCCCGACCCGTCGCGACCGCACGCCGGCCGACCCAGCCCGGCGGCAACTGCTCGATGTCGAGCGCCAGCGCGACGCCGTCCATGCCGACCCCCGGCGCGTTCGTGCACTCGTGCAGGAAGCCTTCGAGGCTCACCCGGGCATCGAAGGTCGTGCGCTGCAGCCGCGGCTCGGCCTCCGCGCTCTGCACGCGCAGCGCGTCGTCGTGCCAGCGGCCGCGCAGCAGCACCTCGGCGCCCAGCTGCAGCGCGTCGGCGGGAACGTCGGCGCCGAACTCGACCCGCGTGGCTCCGACCTCCGCGACGCGCCCGTCGAGTTCGGTGACGCGCGCGAGCACCTGCGCCAGGTCGTCGGCGAACGCGCGCTCGATGCGCGACGCGATCAGCTCGCCGGCCGGGGACAGCAGGCCGGCGACGCGCACCGGTGTACCGACCTCGGGCACCGACGGCCCGGACAGGCCGATGTGCGCGCCGCCGTCGAGCCGTACCGGCAGCCCCATCACCCGGAAGGTCCCGCGCGGTTCGTCGCGGGCCGTGACCGGTCCGGTGACGGCATCGAGCACGCGGATGTGGCGCGCGAGGACCCGATCGGCGTCGATCTGCGCGTCGACGCGGACGAGGTGGCCCGCGCGCAGATCCCGCGCGCTGCCCGGCAGACCGTGCAGCTCGGTGGGGACGTCGAGGTCGTAGGCGACCCGGGTGCCGTTGACGCACAGGCTGCCGAAGCGCGCGATCGTGCCGATCAGCGCGACCCGGGCGCCGTCCGGCAGCCCGGCGCGGATGCCGGTACCGCCGATGCCGCCGGCGGGCTCGGGCGGTCGCGGGGCGCTCGGCGTCGGCCCCGGCGCCTCGGGCGCGGTCTGCGCGACGGCGATGCCGGTGCCGCCGATGCCGCCGGGGTCGTCGCAGCCCGGGTCGGCCGCGCGCGCGAATGGCGCGCCGGCGACCGCCATGGCCAGCACGATGCCGGCCGCGACGATCCCGCGCGCGGTCCGCGCGGCCCCCGGGCGTGGGCGGGTTCGCCGCTCAGCGCGCATCGCCGTCGGCCTCGTCCGCGGTCGCCGCCGCGGCAGCGGCGTCCATCGGTTCGGCGAAGAACCAGATCCCGAAGTTGACCCGCTGGTCGGGCGCCGCGGCCGTTCGGGGCAGCGTGCCGGAGCGGATACGCGCATTGACCGCCCGCAGCGCCTTCATGCCGGTGGTCTCGGCGAGCGCCGCAAGCTCGGGCACTGCCGCGGCCGGCACGTGCGCGTAGTGCACGCAGCGCTCGAGCATCGGCGGCTGACCGCCGTCGAGGTTGTGGGCGGCCGCGGCCAGATGGTCGTGCACGTTCTGGCCGACGTAGAAGGTCTTCTCGACGAAGCCGTCGGCCGGCACGAAGGCGTCCGCGCGCAGAGCCACCGTGTCGGCGGTGGCATCGACGTCGACCACGCCCAGCCGCGTCCACTCGTCGAGCACGGCGCGCGGGCGGATGTCCTTGCTCACCGACTGCACCAGCGACTCGAACGACGCGACCGCCGGGTCGGCCGCGGCGCGCGGCAGCGGCTTCGGGCGCCCGTCGGCGTCGATGCAGTCGGAACGCGCGCTCCACGCGGCGGCGATCTGCGCGCCCAGCGACACGCTGCGCGGCGCCGCCGCGTCACGCAGCCCGGCGCGCGTCTCGCGCAGGCGGCGCACGTCCTTGCGATGCACCCCGGTCAGCAGCGTCACGCGGCTGTCGGTCGCGCCCTTGTCGGGCAGCGCGAAGTCGCGCGCGGCGACATCGACGTAGACCTCCTTCAGCAACTCCGCGAACGCCGGGAACATCAGGCCGTGACGGATCGCGAGCCGGATCGCGGGGCGCAGCAACCGGGCGAGCGCTGCCCGGACCGCGGGGGTCGCGGACGGATCGGCGGGCGGGCTGGAGGGGTTCACGGCGGGAAGTGTCGCAGATTGGCGTCGTTGACGTGGGATTTTTTACCACATACGGTTCGTCTGGCGCGGGATTTATTCCCACGCTTTTCCGATCCACGTCAAGGAGAGCACCACCATGAAGAAGACCATCGCCGCCCTGCTGGTCACCCTGTTCACCACGGGTGCGCTGTTCTCGTCGGTCAGCTTCGCCGACGACAAGAAGGACGAGATGACGAAGGAGGACAAGACCAAGAAGTGACCCCGTGAGGGGTGACCCGGCGCCGGTCTTCCTCCCGGACCGGCGCCGGGTCGTCGTCGGACCCGCCCCCCCGGGCCCGGCGACGCCTTCCGGTCGGCACGACCGGGCCGGGCCGCCTGCGGGCGGCCCGCGCACGTCAGCGGGAGGACCGGTCGATCAGGCGGCGGCCTGCGCCGTGCGCGCCCGCTTCGCGGCGATCGCGCGCCCGGCGCGCGACGCGTTGGTGCGGCCGATCGCGTCGCAGATCCAGGTGCCGGCGTCGACCAGCGCATCGAGGTCGACCCCGGTCGCGATGCCCAGACCCTGCAGCAGGTAGACGACATCCTCGGTGGCGGCGTTCCCGGTCGCACCCTTCGCGTACGGGCAGCCGCCCAGCCCGGCGACCGAGCTGTCGAAGGTGGTCACGCCGATGTCCAGCGACGCGACGATGTTGGCCAGCGCCTGGCCGTAGGTGTCGTGGAAGTGCCCGGCGAGCTGCGCCATCGGCACGTCGCGCGCGACGCGCTCGAGCATTCGCCGCGTGGCGTCCGGCGTGCCCGTGCCGATGGTGTCGCCGAGCGACACCTCGAAGCAGCCCATCGCCGCGAGCCGCTGCGCGACGTGCGCGACCGCCGCCGGCGCGATGTCGCCCTCGTACGGACAGCCGAGCACGCACGACACGTAGCCGCGCACGCGCACACCGGCGGCGATCGCCGCCTCGCACACCGGCGCGAAGCGATCGAGCGACGCATCGATCGTGCAGTTGATGTTGCGCTTCGAGAACGACTCGGACGCGGCGGCGAACACCGCCACCTCCTCGGCGCGTGCGGTCAGCGCCGCGTCGAGCCCCTGCAGATTCGGCACGAGCACTGGATAGCGCACCCCGGGACGCCGCGCGATGCGGGCCATCACGTCGGCCGCATCGGCCATCTGCGGCACCCACTTCGGCGACACGAAGCTGGTGGCCTCGACCACCGGCAGCCCCGCGGCCGCGAGCTTCTCGATCAGGGCGACCTTGATGTCGGTCGGCACCACGCCGGGTTCGTTCTGCAGACCGTCGCGCGGCCCGACCTCGACCAGCGTGACGCGGTCCGGGCGCGGCGTCGTGCTCACGACGCGACCGCCTCGGCCGCCTCGAGCGCGATCAGGGTCGCGCCGTCGGTCACCTGCTCACCCTTGGTGAAGTAGATCTCGCCGACCACGCCGGCACGCGGCGCGGTGATCGTGTGCTGCATCTTCATCGCTTCGAGGATCAGCAGCGGCGTGCCCTTGTCGACGCGCGTGCCGGGGGTCACCAGCACGTCGATCACGCTGCCGGGCATCGGCGCCACGAGCGAGCCGCCGACCTCCGCGTCGACGCCGGTCTCGCGCAGCTCCAGCGCCACCTCGAAGCGGCCGGCCGCGGTGAACACGACGCGGCGCGCGCCGTCGCGCACGACCGTCGCGTGCAGCGTCGTGCCGTCGATCACCGCCTCGAGCGCGCCGTGACGACCGGCGCTTGCGCTCGCCTGCACGCGCCCGCCGGGCAGGTCGAGCGCGTGACGCCCGTCCGTACCGAAGTGCACGGTCACCGCGACCGGGCTCGCGCCGTCGAGCAGGCGCAGCGTGTGACGGTGATCGGCATTGAGCCGCCAGCCGTCGGTCGCGTGCCACGGCGACCACGGGTCGCGGGAGCGCAGCGCCTGCGTGCGCGCTTCGGCCTGCGCGTGCAGCAGCTCCGCCAGCGCGACGCACGCGAGCGCCGTGTCCGGGACCGCGGCCTTCGGCGGGAACAGCGCCTCGCGATGCGTCTCGATGAGGCCGGTGTCGAGCGTCGTCGGATCGCGATGCGCCTGCGCGAACGCCGGATGCGCGACGACGCGCGCGAGGAAGTCGAGGTTGGTGACGGGGCCGACCACCTGGTACTGCGCGAGCGCGAGCCGCAGACGCCGCAGCGCCGCGTCGCGATCGACGTCCCAGCACACCAGCTTCGCGATCATCGGGTCGTAGTGCACGCCGATCTCGTCGCCCTCGCGCACGCCGGTGTCGACGCGCACGAACGCCGACGCGGCGGGCTCGCGCAGATGCGCGAGACGCCCGATCGACGGCACGAAGCCGCGGTCGGGATCCTCGGCGTAGATGCGCGCCTCGACGGCGTGGCCACGGATCGCGAGCTGCTCCTGCGTCTTGGGCAGCGGCTCGCCGGCGGCGACGCGCAGCTGCCACTCGACCAGATCGAGCCCCGTGATCATCTCGGTGACCGGGTGCTCGACCTGCAGCCGGGTGTTCATCTCCATGAAGTGGAAGGTGCCCGACGCATCGAGGATGAACTCGACCGTGCCGGCACCGACGTAGTCGACGGCGCGCGCCGCGGCGACCGCCGCCGAACCCATCTGCCGGCGCTTCTCCGCGCCGAGGCCCGGGGCCGGCGCTTCCTCGAGCACCTTCTGGTGCCGCCGCTGCACCGAGCAGTCGCGCTCGAACAGGTGCACCGCGTTGCCGTGCGTGTCCGCGAACACCTGGACCTCGACGTGCCGCGGCCGCACCAGGTACTTCTCGATCAGCACCCGGGCATCGCCGAACGAGGACGCCGCCTCGCGCTGTGCCGACGCGAGCGCCTCGCCGAAGGCCTCGGCGCGCTCGACGATGCGCATGCCCTTGCCACCGCCGCCCGCCGAGGCCTTGATCAGCACCGGAAAGCCGATGCGCCGCGCCTCGTCCGCGAGGCGCGCGGTGTCCTGATCTTCGCCGTGGTAGCCGGGCACGAGCGGCACGCCGGCGTCGGCCATGATTTCCTTGGACCGGCTCTTCGAGCCCATCGCGCGGATCGCCGCGGGCGGCGGCCCGACGAACACGATGCCCGCGTCCGCGCAGGCCTGCGCGAACGCTTCGTTCTCGGACAGGAAGCCGTAGCCGGGATGGATCGCCTGCGCGCCGGCGCGTCGGGCGACGTCGAGGATGCGGTCGATACGCAGGTAGCTGTCGCGCGCCGCGGCACCGCCGATCGCCCAGGCCTCGTCGCACGCCGCGACGTGCAGCGCGCCGGCATCGGCATCGGAATGGACGGCGATGGTGCGCACGCCGAGGCGCCGCGCGGTCCGCGCCACGCGGCAGGCGATCTCGCCACGGTTGGCGATCAGCAGACGTTCGATCATGGAGAGCGAGCGCCGGGGCGAACCGGCGGTGAAGGTCGAGGAGAGAGGAAGGAAGCGGGGGGCGGCGGGACTCAGGCGGTCCACGCCGGCGGGCGCTTGTCGAGAAAGGCCGCGACGCCGTCGCGGCCTTCGGCGCCGGCGCGCTGGCGCGCGATGCGCCGCGCGGTGTCCTCGATGACGACGGCGTCGATCGGTCGGTCGCCCACCGCGGTGATCAGCGCCTTCGACGCCGCCTGCGCCTGCGGACCGCCGGCCAGCAGCGCGTCGGCGATCGACGCCACGGTGGCGTCGAGCTCCGCCGCCGGCACGACCGCGTGGACCAGGCCCAGCCGATGCGCCTCGGCAGCGTCGAAGCGCTCGGCCGTGAGAAAGAAGCGCCGCGCGGCACGCATGCCGATCGCCTGCACGACGTACGGACTGATCACGGCCGGGATCAGGCCTAGCCGTACTTCGGTCAGCGCGAACTTCGCGTCGGGCACGGCGACCGCGATGTCGCAGCACGCCACCAGACCGACCCCGCCGCCGAACGCCGATCCCTGCACGCGCGCGATCGTCGGGCGCGACATGCGGTCGAGCGTGCGCATCAGTTCGGCCAGACCGCGTGCGTCGGCGAGATTCTCGGCGTCCGAGTAGCCGGCCATGCGCCGCATCCAGTTCAGGTCGGCACCGGCGGAGAAGCTGCGGCCCTCGGCCGCCAGCACCACCACGCGCACCGACGCGTCGGCGTCAAGCGCCGCGAGCTTCGCGGTGAGCTCGGCGATCAGCGCGTCGTCGAAGGCGTTGTGCAGTGCCGGGCGGTCGAGCGTGACGGTGGCGACGGCGCCGGCGCGCGTGATGCGCGCGGCCTCAGTGCTCATCGGCCCGGGCGCGCGCGCGCAGATCGTCCTTCAGCTTGCCGGGGAGGCGGTTCCAGTGCAGATCCATCAATGCGCCCTGCAGTGCGTACAGCATGACCGGGGTGACGTTGTAGCCGTGGTGCTTCATGAGGCGGAAGGCGGCGACCGCGCCGACGTGTTCGAGATCCTCCTTGGTGTGGATCCCGACGGCAGCCAGCCACTTGGCGGATTGCGGCCCGATGTTCTTCATGTGGGCCACGACGACTTCCTGCGCGGGCAGACCCGCGGTTCCGGTCTTCTTCTCCACCATGGTGCGGCGCACCTCCCCAGTGCGTTCACATGCGGAAAACCCCGAACCGGGTGCGGGGGATCGGCGCGTTGAACGCGGCCGAGAGCCCGAGCCCCAGGACCTGTCTTGTGTCGGCAGGATCGATGACGCCATCGTCCCACAACCTCGCGCTGGCGTAGTAGGGGTGGCCCTGGCGTTCGTACTGGTCGCGGATCGGCGCCTTGAAGGCGTCCTCGTCCTGCGCGGACCACTGCCCGCCCTTCGCCTCGATGCCGTCGCGGCGTACCGTGGCCAGCACGCTCGCGGCCTGTTCGCCGCCCATCACCGAGATGCGCGCGTTCGGCCACATCCACAGGAAGCGCGGCGAATACGCCCGTCCGCACATGCCGTAGTTGCCCGCGCCGAAGCTGCCGCCGACGATGACCGTGAACTTCGGCACGTCCGCGCACGCGACCGCGGTGACCATCTTCGCGCCGTCCTTGGCGATGCCGCCGGACTCGTACTTGCGACCGACCATGAAGCCGGTGATGTTCTGCAGGAACACGAGCGGGATGCCGCGCTGGCAGCACAGTTCGACGAAGTGCGCGCCCTTCTGCGCCGACTCCGAGAACAGGATGCCGTTGTTGGCGACGATGCCGACCGGGTAGCCGAAGACGTGCGCGAAGCCGCACACCAGCGTGGTGCCGTAGTTCTGCTTGAACTCGTCGAGCACGCTGCCGTCGACCAGCCGCGCGATGATCTCGCGCACGTCGAACGGCTTGCGCGCGTCGGTCGGGATGACGCCGTGCAGCTCGTGCGCGGGGTACAGCGGCGCGACCGGCTCGCGCACGTCGGCGGCGACGTGCTTCACGTGGTTCAGATGGCCCACGATGCGCCGCGCGATCTCGAGCGCGTGCGCGTCGTCCAGCGCGTAGTGATCGGCCACCCCGGAGACGCGCGTGTGGACATCGGCCCCGCCCAGATCCTCGGCGCTGACGATCTCGCCGGTCGCGGCCTTCACGAGCGGCGGACCGCCGAGGAAGATCGTGCCCTGACGACGCACGATGATCGACTCGTCGCTCATCGCCGGCACGTAGGCGCCGCCGGCCGTGCACGACCCCATCACGACCGCGATCTGCGGGATGCCGTCAGCCGACATGCGCGCCTGGTTGAAGAAGATGCGCCCGAAGTGGTCGCGATCGGGGAAGACCTCGTCCTGGTTCGGCAGGTTGGCGCCGCCGGAGTCGACCAGATAGATGCACGGCAGCCGGTTCTGCTGCGCGATCTCCTGCGCCCGCAGATGCTCCTTCACCGTCACCGGGTAGTAGGTGCCGCCCTTGACCGTGGCGTCGTTGGCGACCACGACGCATTCACGACCGTTCACGCGGCCCACGCCGGTGATGATTCCGGCGCCCGGCGCGTCGCCGTCGTACATGCCGTGCGCGGCGAGTTGCGACAGTTCGAGGAACGGCGTCCCCGGGTCGAGCAGCGTGGCCACGCGGTCGCGCGGCAGCAGCTTGCCGCGCGCGGTGTGCTTCGCGCGCGCCGCCGCACCGCCGCCGTCGGCCGCCGTCGCGACCTGCGCCTGCAGGTCGGCGACCAGCGCGCCCATCGCGGCCGCGCTGGCGCGGAAGGCGTCGGACCGCGGCTCGAGCTGCGAACGGATCGCCGGCATCAGGCGGCGTCCTTCGCCGGCTTCTCGGCCGTGGGCCCGCCGGCCTTCTTCCACGCACCGAACCCGCCGTCGACGTGCGCGACGGGCGTGAGCCCCATGTCGACCAGCGTCGCGGTCGCGAGCGCCGACCGCCAGCCCGACGCGCAGTACAGGACGAAGCGCTTGCCGCTGCCGAAGATGTCCTTGTAGTACGGGCTGTCGGGATCGACCCAGAACTCGAGCATCCCGCGCGGTGCGTGGAACGCACCCGGGATCATCCCGTCGCGCTCGAGCTCGCGCGGATCGCGGATGTCGACGAACACGACGTCGGCCTGACCGTGCAGCGCGATCGCTTCGGCGACCGGAACGTTCTCGATCTGCGTACGCGCGGCCTCGACCAGCGCCTTGCAACCCTTCGTGACGGCCATGGGAGTGTCTCCGGGAAAGGGGGTTCGGATCAGGTGACGGGCGGCAGCCCCGCGACGGCTGCGTCGGGGCGCGCGGCGAAGTGCGCGTCGAGCCGGGTCCACAGCGCTTCGAGCGTCGCGACGGTCTCGGCCAGCGCCCGCACGCGCGGCTCCATGAAGCCGGCATCGACGCAGCGGTCGAACTGCGCGATCAGCGGCGCCCAGTAGCCGCCGTCGTCGAGCACGACGCACGGATGCGTGTGCAGACCGATCTGGGCCCAGGTCACGACCTCGCAGTACTCCTCGAGCGAGCCGAAGCCCCCGGGCAGCAGCACGAACGCGTCGGCGAGTGCGGCCATCTGGCGCTTGCGCGTGTGCATCGAGTCGACCACGCGCATGTCGCGCACGCCCGGGTGCGAGAACTCGCGCTGCAGCAGCATCTCGGGGATGACGCCGATCACGTCGCCGCCGTGCGCGAGCACGCCGTCGGCGACCGCGCCCATCATGCCGATGCCGCCCCCGCCGAACACCAGACCAAGCCCGCGCTGCGCCAGCCCGGCACCCAGCGCGCGTGCGGTGGCGACATGGCGCGGATCGGTGCCACCGCGCACGCCACAGAAGACGCAGACGCGGCGAGCCGGACGGTCGGGGACGGCAGGCAGGCTCACGCGGATCAGAACCCGCCGCCGACGATCCAGCGCTCGAGCTGGTCGAGTCGATCGACGCCCCAGAACAGCTCGTCGCCCACGGCGAACGTCGGTGACCCGAACACGCCCGCCGCGAGCGCGGCATCGACCTCGGTCTTGAGCCGGTCCTTGACGGCCGCGTCGCCCAGTGCGGCCGCGAGCGCGCCGGCATCGGCGCCCTGCTCCGCCGCCAGGCGGATGACCGTCGCGGCATCGCCGATGTCGGAGTCGTCGACGAAGTAGGCGCGGAACACGGCCAGACCGTAGCGCTTCGCGAGCACCGGATCGCGGTCCCACAGCCAGTAGAACGCGCGCTGCGCGGCCACCGTGCCGATCGGGAAGCGACTCGGGGCTCGGTACGGCACGCCGTGGAAGCGGGCGCTGCGTTCGAAGTCGCGCTTCGCGTACGCGCCCTTCAGCGGCACCTCCATCATCGGTGCGCTGCCCATCGCCTTCATCGCCGCGCCGATCAGGAACGGCTTCCAGACGACATCGCAGCCGAGCCGCGCACCGAGCGGGCCGATCTTCTCGGCCGCGATGTAGCCGTAGGGCGAGCCGAAATCGAAGTGGAAGTGCACGGTCACGGGCATCGCGGCGGCGCTCAGATCTTCACGTGGTTGAGCTGGGCCTGCGCCTCGATCAGCGACGGCACCATCTTCTCGCCCCAACCGAGACTCTCGGCCTGCGCGAGGCTCTGATGCACCGCGGGGCCCATCACGCCGACGGCCTGAACCTCGGCCATCGCCTGCGCGAAGTAGCGCACGTCCTTGGCCGCGTTCGACAGCGCGAACTTCATGCGGGTGAAGTCGCCCTCCACCGCCCCGCCGGCGGCCAGCTGCAGGATGCCGGAGTTGATGCCACCGACGCTCATCAGCCGCACGAGGTTGGCCGGCTCGACGCCCAGCTTGCGGCACGCGACCAGCGCCTCGGCCAGCAGCGCGACGGTGCCGATCGACACGAAGTTGTTCGCGAGCTTCACCGCGTGACCGCTGCCGGTGGGCCCCATGTGGAAGACGTTCTCGCAGAAGCCCTTCAGCACCGGCTCGAGCGTCGCGTAGACGGCGTCGGTCGCGCCGACCATCGAGTTGAGGCGGCCCTGCTCGGCCTCCACCGGCGTGCGGGCGAGCGGCGCATCGACGAAGACGACGCCCTTCGCGGCGCAGGTCTGCGCGAGCCGGAGCGTCGACGCAGGCTGGCTGGTCGAGGTGTCGACGACCATCAGCCCGTCGCGGGCGTGCGCGAGGATGCCGTCGGCACGCAGCAGCAGATCCTCGACCTGCGGCGTGCCGGTCACGCAGAGGAACACGATGTCGGCGGCAGCGACCAGCCCGGCGACGTCCTTCGCCTCGTGGGCACCGCGCGTGACCAGATCGTCGACCGGTGCGCGGTTGCGATGGCCCAGCACCGTCACCGGCCAGCCCTTCTCGACCAGGTTCTTCGCCATGCCGTGGCCCATCAGGCCCACGCCGACGAAACCGATGCGCTGCTTGCTCATGTGCCGTTCCTCCTTGGGGTCGAGCGCCGTGTCGCGGATGCGATGCCCGCCCGGCGCGGGGGTCGCGAGTATCGCGGTCAGGCGAGTTCGATCGCCATCGCGGTCGCTTCACCGCCGCCGATGCACAGCGACGCGACGCCGCGCCGGCCGCCACCGGCGCGCAGCGCGCCGATCAGCGTGACGAGGATGCGGGCCCCCGACGCGCCGATCGGATGCCCGAGCGCGCAGGCGCCGCCGTGCACGTTGACGCGGTCGTGCGGCAGGTCGAATTCGTGCATCGCCGCCATCGTCACCACGGCGAAGGCCTCGTTGATCTCGTAGCGATCGACGTCGTCGGCCTGCCAGCCGGTGCGCTCGAACAGCGTG
>JALORJ010000320.1 GCA_025459035.1 Burkholderiales bacterium | reverse complement strand
CGGATCGTGGACTCACTGCGGCTTCTCCGTGACGGGGGGCACTGCCGACGACCTGCGCGGGTCGCCGGTCAGCGTGGGGTGCTGTAGTACTCGTACGGCTTCTTCGGCACCTTCGACTCGGCTGCGGCCGCGCGTGCTTCCGCGTCGTACGGGCGGTCCCACCAGGTGGCGCGCGCGGCGCGCTGCTTGTCGACGACCTCGGGATGCTTCGCGAGGAAGTCGCGCAGGAAGACAGTGACGTCGGACTCGTACTTTTCCATCGGCGTGGGTGCGACAGGCGCCATCGATCGAGACGGTCGAGTGTAGCGGGCGCGTCGCCCGGGTGACACGCACCACCGCGGCGCTCGCGTGCCGTCCGCACGGCCTGTCGTGCCCGTCCCGGATGCGCCTGACCGCGTGCCGGATCGGGTGCGGGTCGACCGCCCCTTCGGTCGGCCGTCGTGCGGGACGGCGCGCAGCGAATGGGTGACCATCGGCCTGCGGCCGATGCGGCCGACCTTCTTCCGAATACGCTTCCGCAGCTTCCTCATCGCCCGGCCATGCTCCGTCATCCCGTTCCGCCCGTCGCCCCGCGGCAGCCGCACACGACCTCCGTGCACGGCGAGGTCCGCGAGGACCCGTATCACTGGTTGCGCGAGAAGGACGCGCCGGAGGTGCTGGCGTACCTCGCGGCGGAGAACGCGTACACCGACGCGATGATGGCGCCGTCGAAGCCGCTGCAGCGGCGCCTGTACCGCGAAATGGTCGCGCGCATGCGCGAGACGGACATGGGCGTGCCGTGGCGCGAGCACGGCTGGCTGTACTGGTCGCGCACGCGGCGCGGCCTGCAGTACCCGGTGTGGTGCCGTCGACGCGACGTGCCGCGGTCGAAGGAGGAGGTGATCCTCGATCTGAATGCGCTGGCGCAAGGGCATGCGTATCTCGGGCTGGGTGCGCTCGACGTGTCGCCGGACGGCACGCAGCTCGCGTGGTCGCAGGATGTCACCGGGTTTCGCGAGTACACGCTGCGGGTGAAGGATCTCGCGACGGGCGAGGTCCTGCCCGTCGAGATTCCGAAGACCCGGTCGGTCGCGTGGTCGCGCGACGGCACGGTGCTGTTCTACGTGACCGAGGACGACGCCAAGCGCGCCGCGTTCGTGTGGCGCCACGTGATCGGCACCGATGTCCACGAGCGCGTGTTCGACGAGACCGACGCGCGCTTCGGCGCGAGCGTGGACCTGTCGCGCAGCCTGGGCTGGATCTTCGTGACGTCGTCGAGCGCGACCACGTCCGAGGTGCGGGCGATCGCGGCCGATCGCCCGCTGTCGGCCCCGCATCTGCTCGTGCCGCGTCGGCCGGGTCACGAGTACTACGTCGACCATCACGGCGACGACTTCTGGATCGTCACCAATGATCGCGGGCGCAACTTCCGGCTGGTCACCACGCCGGTCGCGACGCCGGACGAGACGCACTGGGCCGAGCGCGTCGCGCATCGCGAGGACACGATGCTGGAAGGCGTCGACCTGTTCGCGCGCCACTGCGTGCTGCACGAGCGCCGCGGCGGATTCCCGCGCATCGGCGTGATGCGGCTGGCCGACGGCACGCGCCGCGAGATCGACTTTCCGGAACCCGCGTTCAGCGTGTTCGGCGGCGCGAACGCCGAGTTCGAGACCACGCGCTTCCGCTTCGGCTACGAGTCGTTCACGACGCCGGACTCGGTGTTCGAGATCGACCTCGACACGTTCGAGCGCACGTTGCTGAAGCAGTTCGAGGTGCGCGGCGACTACACGCCGTCGCGCTACCGCACGGAGCTCGTCTACGCGACGGCCGCCGACGGGACGCAGGTGCCGGTGTCGATGGTCTACCGGCGCGACCTGCGCCGCCGGGGGCCGCAGCCGCTGCTGCTCGTCGGTTACGGCGCGTACGGCTATCCGGAGTCGGTCGGGTTCAGCGCGGCGCGGCTGTCGCTGCTAGACCGCGGGGTGATCGTCGCGCTTGCCCATGTGCGCGGGGGCGGCGAGATGGGCAAGCGCTGGCACGACGAAGGCCGGATGATGGCGAAGGCCAACACGTTCACCGACTTCGTCGCCTGCGCGGAGCGTCTGGTCGCGGGCCGCTACACGGCGCCCGACCGGCTGGTGATCGAGGGTGGCAGCGCGGGCGGTCTGCTGATGGGCGCCGTGGCGAACCTGCGCCCCGATCTGTTCCGTGCGGTCGTGTCGCAGGTGCCGTTCGTCGATGTCGTCAACACGATGCTCGACGACACGCTGCCGCTGACCACCGGCGAGTACGAGGAGTGGGGCGACCCGCGCGACCCCGCAGCGTACGCGTGCATGCGCAGCTACTCGCCGTACGACAACGTCGAGCCGAAGGCCTATCCGGCGATGCTCGTCGAGACCTCGTATCACGACAGCCAGGTGATGTACTGGGAGCCGGCCAAGTACGTCGCGAAGCTGCGCGCCGCGCGCACCGACGCGAATCCGATGCTGCTGCGCGTGAACATGGACGCCGGGCACGCCGGTGCCTCCGGGCGCTACGACGCGCTGCGCGAGGTCGCGTTCACGTACGCGTTCATCCTCGGGATCCTCGGCATCACGACCTGAGCGCGCCCGCGCGGAACCCGCCGCGTCGCGCGCGGCCCAAGCGCGTCGGACCGGTACCGTCCGGACAACGACACGGAGGAGACACGATGGACCGATCGACGACGCGCACGCGCGGTGGGCGCCTTCGACGCATGAGCGTCGCGCTGTTGCTGGGGGGGGCCGCGGGGGCGGCATGGGCCCAGGGCACGGTGGGCGACCCGATGCGCGATCCGCGCTGGCAAGGCGGCCTGCGCGACTTCGCGCCACCCGAAGTGCCCGACGAACTAAAGGGCGCCGACGCCCTGACCCGCGCGCGGGCGCTGAAGCGGATCGTCGCCTGTGCGGACCCGTACGACTACCCGTCGTCGGAAGCGACGACGCGGGTGCAGGGCTACGACGTCGACCTGTTTCGCGCGCTGGCGGCGGCCGAAGGCTGGGAGCCGCAGTTCCACTGGGTCAACACCGGCACGCGCGGGGGATTCGGACGCGCGTTCCGGCAGTCGATCTCGAAGGGCATGTGCGACGTGTTCCTCGGCATGAGCTCGATCGGCGACGAGGACCGCACGCTCGACAAGGCGAAGCTGATGCTCGCGGGGCGCACCTTCGGGGCGAGCTACGTGCTCGTGACCACGGACTCGGCGCTCGTGTCGGCCAGCCTCGACGAGCTTCGTGCGCGCGGCGCCGTCGTCGGCGTGACGATGCTCACGCCCACCGAGACGTGGGTGCGCGACGCGAAGCTCGCGCACGAGCTCTACACGCAGACCGGCCGCATCGTCGAGGCGCTGGCGAAGGGCGAGATC
>JALORJ010000319.1 GCA_025459035.1 Burkholderiales bacterium | reverse complement strand
CCGCGGCGCGCATGCGCTCGCCGGACGGTCAGGTGCAGGTCGTCGCACTCAACGACGACGGGGAATACGGCGACGTGCGCGCCGACGACGGCATCTGGAGCGGCACCTATCGCCGCCAGACCCAAGGATCGCCAACCGCGTTCCCCGACGAGGACACCCTGCCCGGCGTGCGCGGCAGCTACCGCGCCGACATCGCCGTGGCGACGGCGACCGATGCGGCGCCGACCGACCAGGTCAGCTTCAACTTCAGCAAGGTCCAGTGGGTGGTGCGCGGCGGTGGCACGCTGCCCGACACCGATCTCGACCTCATGCCGGATCGCTACGAACAGCGCCATCTCTGCCTCGATCCGGCCCTGGCCGACGGCTCGATGGACATCGACGGCGATGCCCGCGCCAGCCTGCTGGAATTCCAGTCCGGCACCGACCCCTGCGATGCGGATTCGGACGGCGGTGGCGAGGACGATGGCTCGGAAATCGCGCGCGGCGCGCAGCCGCTGGACCCGTCCGACGATGCCCTGCCGCGCATCGCCTACGCCGGCATCGAGGCCCCGGGCGACGAGCACGAGGTCACGCCCACGCTGGTCCCGCGCGCCCTGTACGGTGCGTATGCCCACGATGCACGCTACGCCAGCATCGTCGTGCAGCGCGCCACGGCCGCCGGCGGGCCGTTCATCGACGTGGCGACGCTCGATGCCGCGCAGGCGCGCGGGCGCTTCATCGACCAGCCGCCGACCGTCGGCCAGCGCTACTGGTATCGACTCCTGCCGCGCGATGCCGCGGGCCGGCGCGGTGCACCGAGCGCGGTGTTCAGCGGCGTGCTGCGCAACGACCCGGCGCGGCCGCTGGGCAGCGTGAGCATCGAACAGGGCCGCCCGCGCACCGATCGCAGCGCGCTGCGCCTGCGCCTGTCGCTGTACCAGAAGCGCTGGGCCGGCGCCTCCTACCGGGTCGAGGTCGACGGCGAGCCGCTGGGCACCTGGCAGACCTTCATCCCGACGCCCGTGTTGGACCTACCGCCCGTCACCAGCCCGCGCAGGAGCCGCGTCGCGGTGTGGTTGCGCGACGCCGAGGGCCATGAGTCGCGCGCCTATGTGGACGACATAAGTCGTCACCCGCCGAACTCACTGGGCGGCGTCCGGGTGCGCGTGTTCGACGGTCGCACGCGCGGCGGCGCGCCGGCGCAGGGCGCACTCGCGCGGGTGGTGGGCAGCGAGATCGAACCGCCGGGCATCGCCGATGTCGGCGGCACCATCGTGCTCGACAGCCTGCTGCCCGGCACCTACACGATCGAGATCGCGATCGACGGCCTGCCGTCGGTGTTCCGCCAGGCCGTGGTCGGCGCCGGCGGCACGGTGGACCTCGGCGACGTGGTGGTCGCGCCACCACCCGACGCGCTGTTCGGCAACGGTTTCGAGTAGTCCGACGCGTTGTGGCGAGCCGCGGTACGGCGCTGCGCCTCCGCTTCGGAGGCGCTGGAGCCTGCCAGCCGCGTCGCGCGCGGTGCGCTCGCGGGCGACCGCGGTCTTCGACGTCGGCCTGGCCGCGCAAAGTGCGGCGCCTTGACGTTCCGGTGGCGACGGCTGCACAGCCACCCTAGGGTCAACCCCAGGCCGTCGCGCTGATCGCGGAGTACGGTGGCGCCCGGCCGCTCCCACCGCGGCTCGCCGTCGCAGGACCGCGATGGTGAGCACGAAGACCGCGCCGTTCACGCGGTTTCCACGCGCCCGCAAAGTCCTCCTGGCGCGCTTGCGCAAGCGTGGCGCAGTGCTCACTTTGGCCCGCGGTCGATCGGCCATCATGCAGCCACAGGGGATTCACGCCACGCTTCGCTCGCTCCGTGGGGGGTTCCCGCATGTCCTTCTTCCGTTCGATCGCGCTGCTCGGCGTGTCCCTGGCCGCATGCACCTACGGCGCACGCGCCGTCGCCCAGGGCGCCGACACCATTTTCGCCAACAGCTTCGAAGTGGTCGCGATCAGCGACGCCGAAGCGGCACGCTTCCTCAACCAGGCGACCTTCGGCGCGACCGCGGCCGACATCGCGTCGGTGCGAAACCTCGGCTTCGCCTCGTGGATCGACCAGCAGTTCACGGTCGCCCCGACCTCGCATCGTCGGGCGCTCGAGCTGCTCGCCGTGACGCTGCCGGCGAACACCAGCATCAACCGCGACGACCGCATGCGCCAGTGGCATCGCGCGGCGGTGCTGGCGCCCGACCAGCTTCGGCAGCGGCTGGCCTTCGCGCTGTCGCAGATCCTGGTCGTCTCGGACGACAGCGACGCGCTCTCCGGCGAGCCGCTGATGATCGCCGAGTGGAACGACATGCTCGCGCGGCGCGCGTTCGGCAACTACCGCGACCTGCTGGAGGACGTGACGCGCAGTCCGGCGATGGGTCGCTACCTGACCTCGCTGCGCAACCGCAAGTTCGAGGGCTCGGTCGCGCCGGACGAGAACTACGCCCGCGAGATCATGCAGTTGTTCTCGATCGGCCTGTTCGAGCGCGAGCTCGACTACTCGCCGATCGTGGTCGGCGGCAATCCGGTGCCGACCTACAACAACGACATGATCGCCGCGCTTTCGCGCGTGTTCACCGGCCTGTCCTACGCCTGCACGGCGACGGCGGAGCCATTCCCGGGCGCGGGTTTCAGCATCGTGCGCAACTGCGGCCCCGGCGATGCGGTCCAGCGCCGCTTCAACTCGGGTCCGTCGCCGAACCTGTTCAGCCAGTTCTTCAACGACCCGCCGCGCGACGACAACGCCAACAACCTGCAGCCGAACACCACGCCGCTGAACCGCGGCCTGCGCCACCCGGACTTCTTCGCGCCGATGGTGTGCTACCCGCGCTACCACGACGCCGGCCGGCAGGCGAACAACACGCCGTGGACCGGTGTCTCCCCGCAACCCCCGCCTGACAAGACCCTGGTGATCGCAGGCCAGACGCTGCGCACCGTCACGCCGATCGCGCAGGCGTCCGGCACGACGCAACCGACCAACTGCAACACCACCGGCTCGCCGACCGCGACCGTGCCCTACGGCCTCGACGACGCGAATCGCCAGGCCTGCGTCAACTACTGCGAGAACAACGTCGACGGCGCGGTGGACATGCTGTTCGCCCACCCGAACACCTCGTCGCTGGTCGCGCGCCAGTTGATCCAGCGCTTCGTCACCAGCAATCCGTCGCCGGCCTACGTGCGACGCGTCGCCTGTGCCTTCGAGGGCACCAGCGCGCAGCCGGGCGAGTGCACGCCGGTGAGCAACAATCCGCGCGGCGACCTGCGCGCCGTGATCAAGGCCGTGCTGCTGGATGCCGATGCGCGGCGTCCGTTCGGCAACGCCGGCACCGCGGTGAACTTCGGCAAGGCGCGGGAGCCGAT
>JALORJ010000318.1 GCA_025459035.1 Burkholderiales bacterium | reverse complement strand
GTGTTGCGCAGTCCCGCCGCGTTGCGGAAGTCGAACAGCCCGATGCCGGCACGCACGTGCAGCTTGTCGTCGGGGCGCCAGTCGCCGCCCCCCTGCAGCGCGCCGATGGTCTTGTCGCGCGGGTTCGGCGTGAGCGGGTTCGGGTTCTGGTGGTCGTAGATCAGCCAGCCGGCCGTCACGAACGCGGTCGTCGTCGGCGTGACCTGCGGCTTGAACGAGCCGGCGAAGCCGTCGAAGTTGAGGTCCTCGTCCCAGATCAGCTCGGTCGGCCAGAAGAACGGGTTCGGGAAGCGCCCGGCAACCGCGCTCCAGCGCTCCGACGGATCCCACTTGATGTACATGCGATCGAAGAACGCCGGGCGCTGGCGGAACTGGTCGCCGACCGGCGTGTTCGACGACAGCGGGCTGAAGCCGTTGCCGGTGGCCAGGCGGAACGCCGCCCCCCAGTGTTCGTTGATGCGCGCGAGCAGCCCGATGCGCGCGCGGAACCGCAGCACCTGCTGGCTCTGCTGCGTGTTGTCGATGTCCGAGTTCGTGATCGCGTTGTACGTGAGCGGGTCGACGTTGTCCGGCGCATAGCTCTCGAACTGGTGGCGCACGCGCAGGTCGCCGTCGATCGCGATGCGGTCGAGCCATTCCGGCAGCGCGCCGGGCTCGCCCCAGCGCTCGGCCTTGGCCTGCGCCAGCACGTCCTGGCGGATCTGGTCGCGGATCTCGTTCTTCACCGTCTCGGGCACATACGGCACACGCACCGGTGCGGCCTTGCGTCGGCGCGTCGGGCGCGGCGCGGACGGGTCGGCGTGCGCGCCGCCCGCGTCGATCCCCGCAGGCACGTCGCCGTCGGTCGGCGCGTCGACCGCGGCATCGACCGGCGCGGCGACCACGGTGCGCGCCAGCGGCTTCGGCACCACGTCGGCCAGCAAGGCGCGGTCCTCCGGCGGCAGCAGCTCGAGCGCGCGTGTCTTGTCCAGCACGCCCTGCTCGACCATCAGGCGGATCAGGTTCACCGTGGTGCCGCGCAGCCGTTCGACCTCGGCACGCTCGGCGGCAATCTTCGCGGCGGCGGCCGCCTCGGCATCGGCGCGCGCGCGCTCGGCCTGTGCCCGCGCGGCCGCGTCGGCTTCGGCCTGGGCGGCGGCGGCCGCGGTGCGGCCCGCCGGCCGCGGACGCGGCGCCGCACCGGCGGTAGCGGCGCCCGTGGCGCCGGCGGCCGTGGAAGCTGTGCCCGCGGCGGGGCCGGCCGACTTGCGCGGCGCCGCGCTCTTCTTCGGCGCAGCCGGTGTGGTCGACGCGGTGCCGGGCGCGGCCGTGTTCTGGGCATGCGCGGCGGCACCGGTGCCGAGCGTCGCGATCGTGGCGATGACGAGCGTGCGCAATGGCCGCGACGCGATGAGGGTCGACAGGGCAGGACGGAGCATGCGGGGGGAACCGGTTCGGTCGCGGTGCCTAGCCGGCGCCGCGCGAGGTCACTTCGATCTTGACGGGTTGCGGCATGCCCGCCGGCGGGCTCTGCCGCGCCGCCGCCGACTCGGCCACCACGGTCCGGATGGTCGAGTCGATCTCGGCGTTGCCGGTGCTGCCGGCCAGCTCGACGCGCTCGACCCGCCCGTCGTCGCGCAGCCAGATGCGCAGCACCGCGCGGTAGTCGGCGCTGCGCAGCTTCTTGTTGGCCATCAGGTCTTCCTGCAGCCGCTGCTGCAGCACGTTCGTGAAGAACGCGAATTGCGCGCGACCGCCGGTCCCGGTGCCACCGGTCCCGCCACCGCCGATGGTGGTGATGTCGCGCCCCTTGCCCGCCTGGATGCCGAAGCCGTCGCCGGCACCGGCCGGCCCGTCCATCTTCAGGTCCTGCGACACCGGAGGTTCGTCGGCCGGCTTCGGGTCGTCGGGCTTCGGCTCGTCGAGCTTCACCTCCTCCTTCTTCATCTCCGGAGGGGGCGGCTTGTCCTCGGGCTTCGGCGGCGGCGGGGGCGGCGGCGGGCGCAGCACCGCGATGACGGTCGCGTTGGGCTTGCGCGCCTTGCCGCCCTTCATCAGCGACTTCACGACCAGCCCGATCGCGGCGAGCACCAGCAGCCCGATCAGGCCGATGGCGACGCGCTTCACCCAGGGCTTGTCGAACACGGCGCCGGGCTACTTCGTGAGGCGTTGCGTGACCAGGCCGAGCTGCGTGATGTCGAGCCGCCCGCACAGGTCGAGCACGCCCATCACCTTCTCGTACTGCACGTTCGCGTCGCCCTTGATGACGACCGGGAAGTCCGGCGTCGCCGCCTTCTGCTGCTGCAGCCGCGTCTCGAGTTCGGCCATCGTCACCGGATAGGTGTCGAGGAAGATGCGGCCGTCCTCGGTGATCGTGATCGCCTTGGTCTTCGGCTTCGCCAGGCTCGGCGCGTTCGACGCCTTCGGCAGGTTGACCTTGATGCCCTGCACCGAGGCCGTCGTCATGATGATGAAGATGACCAGCAGCACGTACGCCAGGTCGAGCATCGGCGTGACGTTGATCTCGTCGTACGGCTCGTTGCCGTCCTGGACCTTCGCGCTCATCGGTCGGTCGCCCGCGCGCGCGTCACGCCGAGTAGCGCTCGGCGATGCGGCCGATCAGCTCGTCCGCGAAGGCCGTCATGTCGGCCGAGATGTCCTTGATCTTCGCCGCGAGATAGTTGTAGCCGAACAGCGCTGGGATCGCGACACCGAGGCCCGCCACGGTGGCGACCAGCGCGGCCGCGATGCCGGGCGCGATCGAGTTGACGTTGACGTCGCCCGCGGCCGCGATCGCCGCGAACGTGATCATCACGCCCACCACGGTGCCGAGCAGCCCGAGGAACGGCCCGCCGGAGATCGCGATGGTGAGCAGCACCATCTGGCTGTTGAGGCGGCTGTTCTCGCGCACCAGCTGGGCATCGAGGCTCGCGCGCACGGAGTCGACCGCCTGCGCCGACAGCGTCGGCTGCTTCGCGACGCGCTTGTCGACCTCGACCGCCGCGATGCCGTAGAGCCGCACGAGCGACGAGCTCTTCTCGTCGGTCGGCACGTCGGCGCCGCGCGCGCCGGCCAGCACGTCGTCCGTCGGCAGCGTCGCGAAGCGCTGCTGGAACCTCGCGTTGGCCTTCGCCATGCGCGACAGGAACACGCCCTTGCCGATCATCACGCCGAAGCTGATGACCATCATCACCATCAGGATCGCGATGACGACCCAGCCGTCGACCGTCACCGCCGACAGCAGGATCGCGAAGTAGCTCGCGCCCTCGCCATCGCCGCCTTCGCCTTCGGCCGCGACCGTCACCAGCCGCGCGTCCTCGCCCTGCGAACCGGCGGCGACCACGAACCAGTCGGACGCGCGGCCGGCGTTGGCCATCTGCACTTCGTCGATC
>JALORJ010000317.1 GCA_025459035.1 Burkholderiales bacterium | reverse complement strand
GAGTACGTGTACTGCGCGGCGAAGATGTGCGCGTGGTTGTCGTAGTTGCCGCGCAGCGTGCCGGCGTTGGTGACCGTGTGCTCGATCGACGCCGACGCCAGCATCACGAACGCGTACGCGAAGTCGATGCGGTGCGCCGCGTTCAGATCCCAGCGCGCGCCCGCCGAGATCCACGTGCGGTCCGAGTCGGGCTGGTTGGCCGTGCGGTCCTGCGCGCTGGCGACCGGCGCCTGATCCCACGCGAGCCCGCCGCGCAGCAGCCACGCCTCGGAGAGCCGGTAGTTCAGCGCCGCCGACAGGCGCACGCTGTCGCGGAAGCGCAGGTCGAGCGGCGTGCTCGGCACGCCGGTCGCGGCATTGCGCGGCACGAGCTGCTGGATCGCGCTCCACTGGTACCAGGTGACGTCGCCCAGCACCGCCCAGCGGTCGTTCACGTCGTGCACCGCACTCACGGCGGCCATCGCCGGCAGGGCGAGATCGGCGCGGATGTCGAAGGTCTGCGGGCCGAACTCGGCGCCGTTGGCGAGCGTCACGCGCTGGCGCCCGCTCAGGTCCAGATCGACGCGCGACCGGTAGGTGACCCCGACACGCGTGGCGGGCGTCGCGTTCATCAGCACGCCGACGTTGTACGAGAACGCGCTGTCCTCGCCGGTCAGGCGCACGCGCCCTTCGGACGGACCGAGCAGCTGCGAGCGCTGGATGTCGGCCTCGGCGCGCACGTAGTTCAGACCCACGCCGGCCGAGATCCAGTCGGCGACCTGGTAGCTCACCGACGGGTTGATGTTGATGACCTGCAGTTCGGTGAAGTCGGCCTGGAAGCGTCCGCGCCAGCCGGCCTCGTAGTCGGTCTTGCTGCCGAACGGTGCGCTGATGCCCAGACCGAAACGCCATGCGCCCATCGGGAACACCGCGAAGGCCACGGGCAGCGCCGTGTTCGGCGCGAAGTCGCCGCCGTTGCCGCCGGTGAAGGCGGCCGGCCCCGTGGACCCGGTGTCGGTGTACTTGAAGCTCGGGTCGACGTAGTGGCCGGCGATCGTCACCTGCCGGGTCTGCAGGCGCGACATGCCGGCGGGATTGAAGTAGACCGTGCTGGCGTCCTCGCCCAGCGCCGCGCTGCCGGCGAGCGAGTTGCCGACGGCCGCCGCGCCCTGGTAGGGCAGGAAGAAGGCCGCGGCTCCCGCGTGGCCGGGCAAGGCACACAGGCCGGCAGCGCACAGCGTGGCCGACAGCGTCTTCATCGCGATTCGTTGCATCGGTTCAACCTCCGTGACGGGGTGACGGACGAGGCGGCGTCTGCTGCGCCTGCCTCGCGTGGACGGGACTGCGGTCATGCGCGTACCGGGACTTCATTCGGGACGGACGGCGCGCGGCTTGCGGTCGGGGCCGACCGCGACGTACGTGAGCGTCGCCTCGGTCACCTTGACCACCGTCGCGGGCATGCCGCGCTCGGCGTACACCTCGACGTCGACGGTGATCGACGTGCGCCCGACGCGCACGACCTCGGCGTAGAAGCTCACGACGTCGCCGACGAGCACCGGCTGCTTGAACACGAACGAGTTGACGGCGACCGTCGCGACGCGCCCGCGCGCGAGCCGGATGGCAGGCAGCGCCCCGGCGATGTCGACCTGCGACATGATCCAGCCGCCGAAGATGTCGCCGGTGCTGTTGACGTCGGACGGCATCGGCACCACGCGCAGCGCGGGCTCGCGCTCGGGGGGCGGCGCGGTCGCGGTGTCGGTGTCGTCGGAGGCGGTGTCGGGAGCCATCGCGATCAGTCGAGAAAGATGTCGGCGGCGAGCGGCGTGCCGGGCTTGACCGCGTAGCCCGAGAAGTCGGTGACACCGACCTCGCGCAGCGCGTCCTCGTCGATGAAGAAGCGCCCGGTGCACTCGCGGCTCGGGCGCTGCAGGATCGCGAGCGCCGCGTCGGCCATGATGGCCGGGGTGCGGCTGGCGTCGATCGCCTGCGGCAGGAAGGCCTCGATCGCCGCCGTGTGGATCGTGGTGCGCGGCCACAGCGAGTTGACCGCGATGCCGTCGGCCGCGAACTCGTGCGCCATGCCGAGCGTGCACAGGCTCATGCCGTACTTCGCGATCGTGTAGGCCACGTGTGCGCCGGCCCACTTCGGCGCGAGGTTGATCGGCGGCGACAGCGTCAGGATGTGCGGGTTCGGCGCGCGCTTCAGCGCCGGGATGCACGCCTGCGAGCACACGTAGGTGCCCCGGGTGTTGATCTGGTGCATCAGGTCGAAACGCTTCGCCGGGGTCGCCATCGTTCCGGCCAGATGGATCGCGCTCGCGTTGTTCACCAGCACGTCGATGCGCCCGAAGGTGTCCAGCGTCTCGCGGACCGCGGCCTCGACGCGGGCTTCGTCACGGATGTCGACGGCCAGCGGCAGGGCACGCACGCCGAGCGCCTCGACCTCCGCCGCGACGCTGTGAATCGTGCCGGCGAGCTTCGGATGCGGCTCGGCCGTCTTGGCGGCGATGACGATGTTGGCGCCGTGCTTCGCGCACGCCAGCGCGATCGCGCGGCCGATGCCGCGCGAGGCGCCGGTGATGAAGACGGTACTGCCGTGCAGATCGGGCATGGGGGCGGCGAGGTCGAGGAAGGAAAGGGATCCGGGCGGCTTCAGCGCCCGACGAACACGGGCTTGCGCTTCTGCGTGAAGGCGGCGACGCCTTCGCGGAAGTCGGGACCGGCGGCGCAGCGCGCGAACGCGTCGAGTTCGCGCTCCATCTGCGTCTCCATCGTGGTGTCGAAGCTCGCGTTCATCAGCCGCTTGCACTCGCCGTACGCAGCCGTCGGGCCGGACGCCAGACGCGCGAGCCACGCGGCGGCCTCGGCGTCGAGGTCTGCCGCGGGCACGACGCGATTGATCAGGCCGAGCGACAGCGCCGTCGCGGCGTCGAAGGCGTCCGGCAGCAGCACCAGCTCCATCGCCCGCCGATAGCCGACCAGGCGCGGCAGGAAGTACGAGCTGCCGCCGTCGGGGCTGGCGCCGATCGCGGTGTACGCGAGCGTGAACCGCGTGTCGTCGGCAGCGATCACCAGATCGGTCGCGCACATCAGCGCGAATCCGGCGCCTGCGGCGGCGCCGTGCACGACCGCCACGACCGGCTTCGCCGCCCGCCGCAGCGCCCACATCGCGAAGTGCATGTCGCGGCCGAAGCGGTGCACCGTGTCGGCCATCGTGTCGATCTCGCGATGGAACGACGGCACGTCCCCACCGGCGCAGAAGCCGCGCCCGGCGCCGCGCAGCGCGATCGCGCGGACCGACGCATCGGCGGCGGCGCGCTCGCAGGCGTCGCGCAGCTCGCTCATCAGCGCGCTGTCCATCGCGTTGAAGACCTCGGGACGGTTCAGCGTGATCGT
>JALORJ010000316.1 GCA_025459035.1 Burkholderiales bacterium | reverse complement strand
GCCGTGATGTGGCGGTAGGTGCCCAGCACGATGTTGTTGGCCGCGAGGCTGTCGGCCGTCACGAAGAAGCCGAGATTGCGCTTGACCACGAGGCGCTCGTCCGCGGTCAGACCGTCCGGATCCTTCCACAGCGCGATGTCGCGCGACATGTTGATTTCCTGCGGCATCCAGTGGTTGGCGCAGCCGGACAGGTACTTCTCCCACGCCCACTTGTACTTGAACGGCACCAGCTGATTGACGTCGGCGGTGCCGTTGATGACGCGCTTGTCCTCGACGCGCACGCGCTGGCGCGACGGGACGTCACCGGTGTCGTCGTGATGCCGCGTCGCGAGATCGGGCAGCGGGTGCAGAGCACCGAGCCCGCCGGGCGACGTGAAGGTGTCTTCGAACTGGAGCATGGGGAGTCCTGTGGAAGCCGGGATCGGAGGGGCGCGCCGTTACTGGCACGCCTCGCACGTCGGGTCGTCGATCGCGCAGAACTTCGGCTCGGCCGCTTCGGCCGGGGCCGCGGCGCGCGCCATGCCACCGGCGACCGGCACCGCGTTCAGCGTGCCGTGCACGGAAGTCGACTTCTCGGCGGCGGTCGCGCCGAGCGTGCGCAGGTAGTAGGTGGTCTTCAGGCCCCGCAGCCACGCGAGCTTGTACGTGTCGTCGAGCTTGCGACCCGACGCGCCGGCCATGTAGAGGTTCAGCGACTGGGCCTGGTCGATCCACTTCTGCCGACGCGCCGCCGCCTCGACCAGCCACGACGGCTCGATCTCGAACGCGGTCGCGTACAGCTGGCGCAGCTCCGGCGGAATGCGGTCGATGCGCGCGAGGCTGCCGTCGAAGTACTTGATGTCGGCGACCATGACCTCGTCCCAGAGGTTCAGCTGCTTCAGGTCGCGCACCAGGTAGTCGTTGGCGACGGTGAACTCGCCCGACAGGTTCGACTTGACGTACAGGTTCTGGTAGCTCGGCTCGATCGACGCCGACACGCCGACGATGTTCGCGATGGTCGCCGTGGGCGCGATCGCGAGGCAGTTGGAGTTGCGCATGCCGTGACGGCGGATGCGCTCGCGCAGGCGCTTCCAGTCGAGCGTTTCGGTCGCGTCCATCTCGACGTAGCCGCCGCGCTCGTCGCGCAGCAGCGCGATCGTGTCCTGCGGCAGGATGCCGCGCGACCACAGCGAGCCGTCGTAGGTCGAGTAGCGGCCGCGCTCTTCGGCCAGCTCGGTCGATGCCCAGTACGCCTGATAGGCCACCGCTTCCATCGACCGGTCGGCGAAGGCGACCGCGGCATCAGACGCGTACGGGATACGCATCTCGTGCAGGCAGTCCTGGAAGCCCATGATGCCCAGCCCGACCGGGCGGTGCTTCAGGTTGGAATTGCGAGCCTTGCCGACGGCGTAGTAGTTGATGTCGATCACGTTGTCGAGCATGCGCATCGCGGTCGACACCGTCGCGCGCAGCTTGTCGTGGTCGAGCGCGCCGTCCTTCAGGTGCGCCACCAGATTCACCGAACCCAGGTTGCACACGGCGATCTCGGAGTCCGACGTGTTCAGCGTGATCTCGGTGCAGAGGTTCGAGCTGTGCACGACGCCCACGTGCTGCTGCGGCGAGCGCACGTTGCACGGGTCCTTGAACGTGATCCACGGATGCCCGGTCTCGAACAGCATCGACAGCATCTTCCGCCACAGCTGCACGGCCGGCATCTTGCGGAACAGCTTCAGCTCGCCGCGGGCGATGCGCGCCTCGTGGCGCAGGTAGGCGTCCTCGAAGGCACGGCCGACCTTGTCGTGCAGATCGGGGGCGTCGGCGGGCGACAGCAGCGTCCACTCGCCGTTTTCCATCACGCGCTTCATGAACAGGTCGGGAATCCAGTTCGCCGTGTTCATGTCGTGCGTGCGGCGCCGGTCGTCCCCTGTGTTCTTGCGCAGCTCGAGGAACTCCTCGATGTCGAGGTGCCACGTCTCGAGATACGAGCACACCGCGCCCTTGCGCTTGCCGCCCTGGTTCACCGCGACGGCCGTGTCGTTGACGACCTTCAGGAACGGCACCACGCCCTGGCTCTTGCCGTTGGTCCCCTTGATGTGCGAGCCCAGCGCGCGCACCGGCGTCCAGTCGTTGCCCAGGCCACCGGCGAACTTCGACAGCAGCGCGTTCTCCTTGATGGCGTCGTAGATGCCTTCGAGATCGTCGGCGACGGTGGTCAGGTAGCAGCTCGACAGTTGCGAGCGGCGCGTGCCGGCGTTGAACAGCGTCGGCGTCGAGCTCATGAAGTCGAAGCGCGACAGCACGTCGTAGAACTCGATCGCGCGGGCCTCGCGGTCGACCTCGTTCAGCGCCAGGCCCATCGCCACACGCATGAAGAACGCCTGCGGCAGTTCGATGCGATCGCCGCGCACGTGCAGGAAATAGCGGTCGTACAGCGTCTGCAGGCCGAGGTAGCCGAACTTGAGGTCGCGCTGCGCGTCCAGCGCCCGCGCCAGCGCCTGCAGGTCGAAGCTCGCGAGCCGTTCGTCGAGCAGTTCGGCGTCGATGCCACGGCGGATGAACTGCGGGAAGTACTCGGCGTAGCGCGTCTGCATCGCGCCGTGCGTGACCGCCTCGCCCAGCACCTCGTGCCGGACGATGTCGAGCAGCAGGCGCGCGGTGACGAAGCTGTACGCGGGCTCCTTCTCGATCAGCGCGCGCGCGGCGAGCACGCAGCACTTGCGCACCTCGGCCATCGGCACGCCCTCGTACAGGTCCTTCAGCACGCTCTGCAGGATCGCGTCCGGCGCGACGACGCGCCCCAGCCCTTCGCAGGCCTCGGCGATCAGCGTCTCCAGACGCGCGAGATCCAGCGGTCGCAGCTGGCCGTCGTCGGACACGTTCAGCACGGCCGGCTTCGCGGCCTCGGCCTGCGCCTCGCGGGCCCGCGCCCGCTCCTTCGCCCGTTCCTCGCGGTAGAGCACGTAGGCACGCGCGACGTCGTGCTCGCCCGAGCGCATCAGCGACAGCTCGACCTGGTCCTGGATGTCCTCGATGTGGACGGTGCCGCCGTCGGGCTTGCGGCGCACCAGCGCGGTCACGACCGCGTCGGTGATGCGCGCGACCTGCTCGCGCACCCGCGCGGACGCCGCGCCCTGACCGCCGTTGACGGCGATGAAGGCCTTGGTGACCGCGACGGAGATCTTGCCGGGCTCGAAGCCCACGACCGCGCCGTTGCGGCGGATCACCTTCCAGTCGCCGTAGGGGTCGGGGCGGGAATCGGCGGGCTCGGAGGCGAGCACGGCGCCGCTCACGGCCCGGGGGTTCGTGACGGTGGTGACGACCTGCTGCATGTCTGCTCCCCTTGACCACCACATCTTGTGACTGTCGGCGCTCGGCTGCACTACCGGTCGCCGCACGACACAACATCTTGTACTGAACTGCTTCGGGTCACCAAAGTGTAGTGGCGCGTTCACGCGCGCAACAAGCCTCGGCTTATCGCAGTTGCGGGCGATGTCGGGCACCTTGCGCACGGATCGGCATAACGACCGCACCACGCCGGTCGAGCCGACGATGCGCACGGCATGGCGCCGTCGCGACGTCGGTCAGAGCGCGGCGCCGACGCCCGTGTCGCCGGGCGTGCCCCCGCGCCATGCGACCGCCCGGGCCAGCCGCACCGTCTCGCACTGGATCGCGACGGTGCCGTCGATCGGCTGACCGTATCCGCCCGCCATCGCGACGGCCACCGGCACGCCGGCGTCGCGCAGCGTCTCGAACACGAAGCGGTCGCGCGCCGCGAGCCCGGGCTGCGTGAGCGCGAGGCGACCGAGACGGTCGTGCTCCCACGGATCGGCGCCGGCGAGATAGATGGCGAGATCGGGCCGACTGGCCGACAGCGCGCGATGCAGCCCCCCGGCGAGGGCGTCGAGATAGTCCGCATCCCCGGTGCCGTCGGGCAGGTCGATGTCGAGGTCGCTCGACTCCTTGCGAAACGGCCAGTTGTGCGCGCCGTGGATCGAGAACGTGTACACGCTCGGGTCGTCGGCCAGGATCGCCGCCGTGCCGTTGCCCTGGTGCACGTCGCAGTCGACCACCAGCACGCGCGCGACGCGGCCTTCGGCCTGCATCGCGAGCGCCGCGACCGCCGCGTCGTTGAACACGCAGAACCCCTCGCCGCGGTCGCGAAACGCGTGATGCGTTCCGCCGGCCAGATTCACCGCGACGCCGTCGCGAAGCGCCGCCCGGCACGCCGCGAGGGTCGCACCGGCGGAGCGGCGCGAGCGCTCGACCATCGCCTCGGTCCACGGAAAGCCGATGCGCTTCTGCTCCGCCGCGGTGAGCGCGCCCGCCGCGACGCGCTGCACCCAGTCGGCTGCATGCGCGCGGCGCAGCTCGGTGTCGGTGGCGGCCGGCGGGTCGATCAGCCCGCCGGGCGCCGCGAGCCCCGCGGCCTCCACCGCTTCGCGCAGCAGCCGGTAGCGCGCCATCGGGAAGCGGTGCCCGGGTGGCAGCGGCAGCACGTAGCGGTCGGTGTGGAAGATCTGCATCGCGCGTGCGCCCCGCCGCACCGGACGTCGCCGGCGCGGCGGCGCCGGGTCAGAAGGCCCCGATCACGGCGCGCAGGCGCGCCCAGTCGAAACCCGCACCCGGATCGGTCTTGCGACCGGGCGCGATGTCGGCGTGGCCGACGATGTCGACGATCGGGTGCGCCGCGCGCAGCGCCCGCACGAGCGCCGCGAGGGTCGCGTACTGCGCCGCCTCGAACGGTCCGGTGTCGGTGCCTTCCAGCTCGATGCCGATCGAGAAGTCGTTGCAGCGCTCGCGACCGCGCCAGCGCGACACGCCGGCATGCCACGCCCGCGCGTGCGTGGCGACGTACTGCACCGGGCGCCCGCCGCGGTCGATGACGAAATGCGCCGACACGCGCAGGCCGCGCAGCGCTTCGAACGCCGGGTCGGCGGCGCAGTCGAGCGTGCCGGTGAAGAGGTCGTCGACGGCGCGCCCGCCGAAGCGCCCCGGTGGCAGGCTGATGCTGTGGACGACGAGCAGCGACACGGCCTCGCCGTGCGGTCGCGCATCGTGGTGCGGCGACGCATGCAGCGGCACGCCGGCGGCGAACCCGTGCGCGTCGATCGCGTACGGGTGCGCGGTCCGGGGGGCGCTGCCGGCGCTCACTCGATGCCGAGCCGCTCCATGCGGTAGCGGATCGAGCGGAACGTGATGCCCAGCAGCTTCGCCGCCGCCGTCCGGTTGAAGCGCGTCTTCTCGAGCGCCTCGAGGATTGCCTGCTTCTCGACGCCGTCGAGGTAGTCCTGCAGCGGCCACTTGCCGTTGCTGCCGACCGGCGCGGGCTCCTTGCCGACGA
>JALORJ010000034.1 GCA_025459035.1 Burkholderiales bacterium | reverse complement strand
GTGCTCGCGATGGAGGCCCAGGGCAGCGCCGCCAACGCTGCCGACACCGCGTACTTCCTCGCGCTCGACTCGATCGCGCTCGCGCGTGGCGCCGCGCCGAGCCGCGGGCTGGGCATCCGGCTCGCCGAGACCGGCGAGGTGATCCGCGTGATCCCGGAGGCGTCGACCTGGGCGGCGATGCTCGCGGGGCTGCTGGTGGCGGCGGTGCTGGGTCGGCGGCGAGCCGCCTGACCTGCGCGACTCATCGCCCGACCACGAGCACCAGCAGCACCAGCATCACGTTCACGAACACCGACAGCGCCAGCGCGATCTGCCAGCCGGTCGACAGGCCGCCCAGCAGCGGCGTCGGCCGCACCGGCGGCAGCGGGCGCGCGGCGCCGCGCTCGAGCGCGAGCAGGAACTCCTCCGCGGTCTCGAAGCGTTCGTCCGCCGTGCGCTGGATGGCCTTCAGGATCACCGCCTCGAGCCACTTCGGCAGGTCCGGGCGCAGCCGCGTCGGCGGCACCGGATCGCGGTGGTAGCGGCCGGCCTGGTACGGCAGCACTTCGCCCCACGGCAGTTTGCCGGTCGCGAGCTGGTACAGCGTCACGCCGATCGCGAACAGATCCGAGCGCGAGTCCGCGCGGGCGCCGTCCCACTGCTCGGGGTTCACGTAGCTCGGCGTGCCCGCGTGCAGATCGAGCAGGGCGCGGGGCTCGTTGCCGCTGACGGCCACGCCGAGGTCCAGCAGCCGCAGCGTGCCGTCGGCGCCGAGCAGCAGGTTGGCCGGCTTCACGTCGCGGTGGACGGTGCCGTTGCGGTGCAGGGTGCCCAGCGCGCGCAGCGCCTGGCGCGCGAGGCCGACGATCGCGTCGGCGTCGAAGGTGCGTCCCGCGTCGATCGCCTGCTGCAGCGTGTCGCCGTCGTGCCAGTGGTAGAGCAGGTACAGCGCGGTCGGGTCGCGCGGGACCTCGACCTTCGCGAAGTGCGGCGAGTCGATGCGCTGTGCGAGCCAGCCCTCGTGGGCCAGGTTGGCGCGTTCGTCGGCATCCTCGGCGCGCGCGGGGTTCAGCGTCTTCAGCGCGAAGCGTCGACCGTCGGCCAGCCGCCGCGCCTCGACCAGCACGTTGACGCCATTGTCGGCCACGGCGCGCACCACTTCCAGTCCGTCCAGGCGATCGCCCGGGACCAGTCGCTTCGGCACCGGCAGCACGCGCGCGCGATGCGTGCCGGCACCGAGATCGGCCGCGGGCAGGCCGCGCACGTGGGCCGCGAGCACCGTGACGTTGTCGGTGGAGCCGCGATCGAGCGCGAGCTGCGCGAGCCGTTCGACCAGCGCGTCGACGTCGGCATCGCACTGGTCGACGGCGCTGCGGATGTCGGCGTCGCGCAGGTGCGCCCAGGCCCCGTCGGTCAGCAGCACCAGCGTGTCGTGGACCTGCAGCTCGCCCTGGTCGAAGTCGACCAGCACGCGATCGTCGACGCCCAGGGCACGGGTCAGCGTGTCCTGGAATCCGCCGCCGCGCACGTGGTCGGTCGTCAGGCGCTCGACGCGACCGTGGCGCACCAGCAGCGCGCGGCTGTCGCCGACGTGCGCGAGCGTCCAGGTCTGCCCGCGCAGCACGGCCGCCGTGAGCGTCGTCGCGAGCTCGCGACGGCCGACATGCGAGCGGTTCTGGCCGTGCAGCCAGCGGTTGTGCGCGACGAACAGGCGGTCGAGCGCGACGCCGGTGTCCCAGTGCTCCGGGGCGGCCAGCCAGTCGTCGAGCACCGCGCGCACCGCGGTCTGCGCGGCTTCGAGACCGCCACCGCCGCTCGACACCCCGTCGGCTACCGCGACGATCAGCCCCTTGCGCGCGCCCTCGGCCTCGGGGGCCAGGACGGCGCCGGCGCAGTCCTCGTTGGCGTCGCGCAGCCCGATCTTCGAGACGGCGGCGACGGCGATGTCGAAGCTCACGCGGCCGGCGGAACCGGCTCCGTCAGGGCTGCGTGGAACCGCGTGAAGAAGCCGTCGGCGAGCTTCTTCGCGACGCCGTCGATCAGGCGCGCGCCGACCTGCGCGATCTTGCCGCCGACCGCGGCGTGGGCCTCGTAGTCGAGCCGTGTCTGCACGCTGCCGTCTGCGGCGGTCTCGGGCAGCAGCTGCACGCGCGCGTGGCCCTTGCCGAAGCCGGCCACGCCGCCGGAACCTTCGAAGGCGAGGGTGTAGCTGTTGGGCGGGTCCGGGTCGGACACCGTCAGCGTGCCGGTGAACTTCGCCTTCACCGGACCCACCGCGGCGACCATCACCATCTTCCACGCGTCGGAGTCGGTGCGCTCGACGCTCTCGCAGCCGGGGATGCAGCGCTTCAGCATCTCGGGGTCGTTGAGCGCATCCCACACCCGCTCGCGCGGCAGCGGCAGCACCTGCGTGCCGGTCATGTCCATCAGGTCAGGTCTCCGGAAGGGTGCGCAGCGTGTGGCGGCGTCATGCGAGGGCCGCCGCGACCGCCCGCCGGGCGATCACGCCGACGAGATGCGCGCGGTACTCGGCGCTCGCGTGCAGATCGGATGCCAGCGCGGCCGGGTCGACGCCGAGGCCGTCGATCGCGTCGGGGGCGAAGCGCGCCGCGAGCGCCGCCTCGAAGGCCGGCACCCGGAACACGCCCGATGCGCCCGCCCCGGTGACGGCCACGCGCACGCCGGCGGCGTGCCGTGCGACGAAGACGCCGACCAGTGCGTAGCGCGACGCCGGATTCGGGAACTTGACGTAGGCGGCCTGCTGCGGGATCGGGAAGCGCACCGCGGTGATCAGTTCGCCCGGCGCGAGCGCGGTCTCGTAGAGGCCGGTGAAGAACGCGTCGGCGGCGATCACGCGGCGGTCGGTGTGCACGGCGGCGTCGAGTGCCAGCACGGCTGCCGGGTAGTCGGCGGCAGGGTCGTCGTTCGCGACCGAGCCGCCCAGCGTGCCGACGTTGCGCACCATCGGATCGCCGATGCCGGCGGCGAGCTTCGCGAGCGCGGGAATCGTGTCGCACACCACGGGTGACGCCGCGACCTCGGCGTGCGTCGCCATTGCGCCGACGGTCAGGGCCGCGGTGTCCGCCGCGATGCCGCGCAGCGCCGCGATTCGCTGCAGATCGATCAGGCAGGCGGGGGCCGCGAGCCGCAGCTTCATCGCGGCCAGCAGGGTCTGGCCGCCGGCGAGGTAGCGCGCATCGTCGGCCTGCGAGAACTTGGCGACGGCGTCGGCCGGGTCGGTGGCGCGCAGATGTTCGAACGCGTACATGGCGCGGCGCCCGTCAGCCAGCCGTGCGCATCGCCTGCGCACCGGCTTCGACGGCGGCGACGATGTTCTGGTAGCCGGTGCAGCGGCACAGGTTGCCTTCGAGCGCCTCGCGGATGTGATCGCGCGTCGGGGCAGGGTCGCGTCGCACCAGATCGAGCGCGCTCATCACCATGCCCGGCGTGCAGTAGCCGCACTGCAGGCCGTGGTGGTCGCGGAACGCGGCCTGCATCGGATGCATCGCGCCGTCGGCGGCAGTCAGGCCCTCGATGGTCACGACGCTGGCGCCGTCGGCCTGGACCGCGAGCAGGTTGCAGCTCTTCACCGCGCGGCCGTCCAGATGCACCGTGCAGGCGCCGCACTGCGCCGTGTCGCACCCGATGTGGGCGCCGGTGAGGCCCAGCGTGTCGCGCAGGAAGTCGACCAGCAGCGTGCGGGCGGGGACGGTGGCGTCGACGTGGCGGCCGTTCACCGTCAGCGAGATCGTGTTCGTGATGGCTCTCCTCGAGCGCGAAGCAGGGCGGCCTGCGGCGCGCGGACTCTAGCGCGTGCGGCCCCGGGGCGGCATGACGCCGGACGTCGACGCGAAAGATGGTGTCACGACGCACCGCCAGCGCGGGCCCGTCGCTAGCATCGAGCGGACCAGCACCCCGAACCACGAGGCGACGCACATGGCGAAGTACGGCATCGGACAGGCGGTGACCCGCCGCGAGGATCTGCGACTGCTGTCGGGCACCGGACGCTACGTCGACGATGTGGCGCCCGACGACGCCGTGTTCGCGGTGTTCGTGCGCTCGCCCCATCCGCGCGCCCGCATCCGCGGGGTCGACACCGCGGCGGCGCGCGCGATGCCCGACGTCGTCGGCGTCTTCCACGGCGCCGACCTGCTGGCCGACGGCATCGGCGCGTTCCCGATCGGGCCGGGCCTGCGCAACGCCGCGAAGAAACCGATGAGCGCGCCGCCGTACTACCCGCTCGCGACCGACGAGGCGCGCTTCGTCGGCCAGGCCGTCGCGGTGGTGGTTGCGACATCGCGGCGCGCGGCCGAGGACGCGGCCGAACAGGTCGTCGTCGACTACGAAGAACTGCCCGCGGTCGTGTCGCTCGCGGCCGCCGCCGCCACCGACGCGCCCGCTCTGTGGGCGGACGCGCCCGGCAATGTCGCGGCCGTCACGCGCTTCGGCGACGCGGCCGCGTGCGAGTCCGCGTTTGCGACCGCGGCGCACGTGGTCGAGTTGTCGCTGCACAACCAGCGCCTCGTGCCGGTCGCGATGGAGCCGCGCGGCTGCGTGGCGCAGTTCGATGCCGCGAGCGGACGCATGACGCTCGTGACCAGCTGCCAGAACCCGTCGGGCGTGCAGGACGTGATGGCCGACGCGATCTTCAAGGTGCCCAAGGCGCAGGTGCGCGTGAAGGTGGGCGACGTCGGCGGCGGGTTCGGCATGAAGGCGCTCGCGTACCCGGAGGACGCGACCTGCCTGTGGGTCGCACGGCGCATCGGGCGGCCGGTGCGCTGGCGTGCGACGCGCAGCGAGGAATTCCTTGCCGGCACGCACGGGCGCGACCAGAGCAACGACGCGGCGCTGGCGCTCGATGCCGACGGCCGCATCCTCGGGCTGCGCGTGAACATCGTCGGCAACGTCGGCGCGTACGCGTCGACCGCCGGTGCGGTCATCGTCGTCGCGGTCGGGCCGAAGGTGATCACCGGCGTCTACCACGTGCCGGCGCTCGACCTGCGAGGGACCGCACTGCTCACCAACACCAACCTCGTCGGTGCGTATCGCGGCGCGGGTCGCCCCGAGGCGATCTACCTGATCGAGCGGCTGATGGATCTGGCCGCGGTCAAGGTCGGTCTCGACCCCGCCGAGCTGCGACGCCGCAACCTGATCCGCCCCGAGCAGATGCCGTACACGACGCCGATGGGCGAGACCTTCGACAGCGGCGACTTCCCGCACATGCTCGACCGCGTGCTGGGGCTGGGCGACTGGGCGGGCTTCGCGGCGCGGCGCAAGGCGTCGGAGGCGCGCGGGCGGCTGCGCGGGCGCGCGATCTCGACCTTCCTCGAATGGACCGGCGTCGTGCACGAGGAGACCGTGCACCTGCACGTGACCGGCGACGGGCGCGTGCGCGTGCACACCGCGATGCAGGCGATGGGGCAGGGCATCGAGACCAGCTATGTGCAGATCGTGGCCGAGGCGCTCGACGTCGATCCGGACGTGATCGACATCGTGCAGGGCGACAGCGACGTCGCCAGCGGCCTGGGCAGCATGGGCAGCCGCTCGCTCTACATCGGCGGCTCGGCGATGCTCACCGCGTCGCGCTCGGCGATCGACGAAGGACGCAAGCGAGCCTCCGAGGCGCTCGAAGTCGCCGAGGTCGACCTCGAGTACGCCGGCGGGCGCTACCGCGTGCCGGGGACCGACCTCGACGTCGGGCTGTTCGACCTCGCGGCGCGCGAGCCCGACGGCCGCATCGTCGTCGACACGCTGCAGAAGGTCGGCGGTCCGTCGTGGCCCAACAGCTGTCACATCGGCGAGGTCGAGGTCGATCCCGAGACTGGCGTCGTCGACATCGTCCGCTACACCACGCTCGACGACGTCGGCCGCGTGATCAACCCGATGATCGTCGCCGGGCAGGTCCACGGCGGCATCGCGCAGGCGGTCGGCCAGGCGCTGCTGGAAGACGCGCGCTACGACCCGCAGACCGGGCAGCTCGTGACCGGTTCGCTGCTCGACTACGGTGTCCCGCGCGCCGACGACCTGCCCGACATCGCCACCTTCACCGACGAGTCGAGCCCGTGCCGCATCAACCCGCTGGGCGCGAAGGGCGTCGGCGAGCTGGGCACCGTCGGCGGTACCCCGACCGTCGTCAACGCGATCCTCGATGCGCTGCGCCCGCTCGGCGTCACGCACCTCGAGATGCCGGTCACGCCCGAGCGGGTGTGGCAGGCGATCCGGGCGGCGCGGCGCGAGGCGGCGTAGTTGCGGTCAGCGGACTCGGGGCGGATCGAGCGTCGGCGCCAGCCTGCCGTTCCCGCCCCGCGCCCGCGCAAGGCAGACTCGACGCCTCGCCGACTCGCCCGATGCCCCGCCGACCATGATCGACCTGTACTACTGGACCACCCCCAACGGCCACAAGGTCACGATGTTTCTCGAGGAGGCCGACCTCGACTACGTGATCAAGCCGATCCACATCGGCCGGGGCGAGCAGTTCGCGCCCGAGTTCCTCGCGGTCGCCCCCAACAACCGCATCCCGGCGATCGTCGACCATCACCCGGCCGACGGCGGCAAGCCGATCTCGATCTTCGAGTCGGGCGCGATCCTGATCTACCTCGCCGCCAAGACCGGGCGCTTCATGCCGCGCGACACGCGCGCATGGGTCGAGGTCGTGCAGTGGCTGATGTGGCAGATGGGCGGGCTGGGCCCGATGGCCGGCCAGAACCATCACTTCGCGCTGTACGCGCCGGAGAAGCTGCCGTACGCGATCAACCGCTACGTCAAGGAGACGTCGCGCCTGTACGGCGTGCTGAACAAGCGGCTGGCGGACCGCAAGTTCGTCGCGGGCGACGACTACTCGATCGCGGACATGGCCTGCTATCCGTGGATCGTCCCGCACGAGCGTCAGGGCCAGAAGCTCGAGGAGTTCCCGCACCTGCGCAAGTGGTTCGAGGCGATCAAGAAGCGGCCCGCCACGCGGCGCGCCTACGAGATCGTCAAGACGATCAACACCCAGCCGACCGTCGACGACGAGGCGCGCAAGGTGCTGTTCGGGCAGGACGCGAGCGTCGTGCGGCGCTGACGCGCACGACCGTCCGCCGGCAGGCCGGGCCGGCGCGCGGCGGCGTCGTGCCGCGGCGGGTGCTGCCAGCGCGGTCAGTAGGCCAGCGCGTAGCGCGCGAAGCGCGCCTCGGGTTCGAGGGCGCTCGCGCCAGCCCATTCGTGGCGCTTGACGGCCAGGTAGTTGGCCAGCAGGTACGGCGGCAGCGCGGCCGTCAGCACGGGGTCGGCAGCCAGCCGGTCGAGCGCGCTCGGCAGGTCGACCGGAAAGCGCTCGATGCCGGCGCGTGCGAGCGTCTGCGGGGCGGCGGTGGCGCAGTCGCCGTCGAAGCGCCCCGGACTCGCGAGTGCGCGATCGAGGCCGTCCAGACCGGCCGCGACGATCGCGCCCAGCACCAGATGCGGTGAAGCAGTCGCGTCGGCGGCGCGTAGCTCGACATTGAATGCGCGCGCCGGATCGCTGTCGGGCCGCGTGCGCAGCGGGCACACGCGCAACCCGGCTTCGCGATCCTGCGTGGCGAGGTTGCTGAACGCGGCGCTCCAGCGACCCGGCTGCAGCCGCTCGTACGAGATCGCGCTGCCGGCGGTCAGGGCGACCAGCGCCGGCAGGGCGCGCCGCACGCCTTCGAAGAAACGCTCGGCGATGACTGACAGGCCGGCCGGACGCGCGGGATCGTGCGTCGCCGGTGCGCCGTCGCGGGTGCGCAGGCTCAGGTGCAGGTGGACCCCGTTGCCGATGCCGCCGGGGCGCATCACCGGTGTGAACGTCGCGTGGTGACCGCAGCGCGCCGCCGTCGCGCGGGTCACCTCGCGCAGGATGGCCGCGTCGTCGGCGATCGCGATGCCGGTGGCCACACCGTTGGTGATCTCGAACTGCGCCGGGGCGTACTCGGGAATGAAGGTGTCGGGGGCCACGCCCGCGATGCGCAGCGCGCGGACCAGCGCGCGGGCGAACCCGGCCTCGCGTCGCTGCGTCTGCAGGTTGAACGCGCCGTTCGCGGTGGCGGCGTGCGTCGTCAGCACGAACTCGTGCTCGAACGCGCCGGCCAGATGCAGGCCGTGGTCGCGCTCCAGCCGCGCGAGCATCGCCCGGGCAAAGGCGCGGGCGCAGCCGATCCACGGCGTGCCGTCGAGGTTCTGCAGGCCGCCCAGCGCGAAGTGCTCGGGCGCCGAGCCGTCCTCGAAGTCGATGCGCACGACGCGGCCGCTGTCGGGGACCACCAGCAGGTCCCCGCGCGAGCCCTCGGGGCACGGGGCGATCTCGCCGAACGCCGTGAGGTACGCGTTGGCGGGGGGCCAGCCCACGCCGTCGCGCTCGCGGGTGTTCCACTCGGTGGCCGGCACCGACTTGCCGCGGAACTGGCCCGCCAGGTCGACGTGGCCGATGAAGATCAGGTCTTCGCCGATCATGGGCGTGGTTTCCGCACGCGGGCGGCTCCTCGGTTGGATGCGGGATGCGACGGGGGATCCTGCGCGCGCACCGCGCTGCGCCGGGGCTCGTCGCCGACGGTGATGCCCAGTCGGGTGCGCAGCGCCTCGATCGCCTCGAGGCGCGCACGGCCCGGGGCGGCGAGCTGACGGTCGACGCGCAGTGCGGCAGCCTCGACCAGCGCGAGCATGCCGACCAGCGTGTCCCACGGGCTCGGCGCGTCGATGCGCGCCCGGAACACCAGCGTCGCGACTTCGGCGGCGCCGGACATCCACTGGTCGGTGAACAGCACGACCGCGGCGCCGCGCGCACGGGCGACGCGCGCGGTCTCGACGACGTCACCCTGGTAGCGGCGCACGTCGAACGCGATCAGCACGTCGCGCCGACCGAAGTCGGCCAGCGCGTCGGCGCGGCGCCACAGGTCGTCGGGCAGCAGATGCACGTCGCGACGCAGCTTGCGCAGATGGAACTCGAGGTGGCGCGCGGCGATGTCGGTGAAGTTGCCGGCCACCAGCGACACCCGCTGGCGCGCGTCGGCGACCAGGCGCGCGAACTGGTCGAGATCGGCCTCGCGCACGTGCGCGAAGCTGTCCGTGACGGTCTGCGCGAAGGTGCGCGCGAGCCGGGCAATCGCGGCCTCGTCGGGCGCCGCCCGCCGTGCCGTCGCCAGCGTGAGCGGAAACTGCGCCTGGGCTTCGGACTCGTCGTGCAGCGCACGACGGAACTCCGCGAAGCCGTCGAAACCCAGCTTCGCGACGAAGCGCACGATGGTCGGCGCGCTCACACCGGCGCGCTCCGCGAACGCGTGGATCGAGTCCATCCCTGCCGTCGGGTAGCGCGCGAGCAGCGCGCGGGCGGCCCGCCGCTCCGCCGCGGTGAAGCGCGGCAGGGCGTCGGAGATGCGGTCGGCGAGGGTGGGGACGTCGCGTGGCACGCGATCGAGGCCCGGCGCGAGCCGCGTCAGGGTGCCGGCACGAAGGCCGGCTTGATCTCGGCCGCGAGGTAGAGCTTCTTCGCCTTCACGCCGATCACCGCGACGGTCTTGTCCGGGACGCGGTTGCCGGCGGTGTAGCTGATGCTGCCGCTCACCCCGGCGTAGCCACTGGTCGCCGCGAGCGCCGCGCGGATCTTCGCGGGCTCGACGCTGCCCGCACGCTTGATCGCGTCGGCCGCCATGCCGACGGCGTCGTAGCCGAGGGCCGCGAACGCGTTCTCGGGCGCGGCCTTGTTCGCGGCCTGGTAGGCGGCGATGAACTTCTTCACCGGGGCCGAGCCGTCGGGTGCCATGTACGAGTGCGTGGTGAACGCGACCCCGTCGGCGGCCGCACCGCCGACCTCGACCAGCAACGGCGTGTCGTAGCCGTCACCGCCGACCACCGGCAGCTTCACGCCGGCCTGGCGCAGCTGCTTCACGATCACGCCGATCTCGTCGGGCATCGCCGAGATGTAGAGCGCCTGCGGTGCCGGCCTGAGCGCCTTGATCTTGGTGATCTGCGCGGTGAACGACGTGTCGCCGCTCTTGTACGTGTCGGTGCCGGCGAGCTTGCCGCCGCCCTTCTCGTAGGCGACCTTGAAGTACTCCTGCAGCAGCGTCGTGTACTCGGTGCCGGTGTCGTAGAGCACGTACGCGGTCTTCGCGCCGAGCTTCTTCAGCAGGTACTCGGCGCCGGCCGCGGCCTGCACGTTGTCGCCGAACGACGCCATGAAGAGGTTGTCGCCGACCTGCGCCGGCAGCTTCGGCGACGTCGCCCCGACGGCCACCATCGGGATGCCGGCCTTCTGGCCGATCGGGCCCATCGCCAGCACGTGGTCGCTGTCGGACAACCCGACGATCATCGGCACCTTGTCGCTGCCGATCAGCTGGCTCGTCGCGGTGGCGATCGTCGCGGCGTCCGACTTGCCGTCGAGCACCACCAGTTCGAGCTTGCGACCGAGCACGCCGCCCGCGGCGTTGAGTTCCGCGACCTTGAGCTTCGCGCCGGCCAGCGCCGGCCCGTCGAGCGACGCCAGGCCGCCGGTCACGCAGAACAGCGCACCGAGGCGGATGGGGGGTTGCTGGGCTGGCGCCGTGGCCGGGCCGAACGCGAGCACCGCAGCCGCGGCGAGCGCGGCGATCGACGGCAGGACCTTCTTCATGTCGACGACTCCTTGGGACGGGAAACGACGAGGCGCGACGGCCGCAGCCATCGCACGGAGAGCTCCGCGTCGCCGAGCAGGCCCGACGGACGGAACACCATCACCGCGATCAGCACGAGCCCGAGGACGATCTGGCTCGCGCCGAACAGTGCAGGGACTTCGACGCCGCCGATGGCGAAGCCGCGCTCGGCGTTGCGCAGCAGTTCGGACAGCAGCGTGACCAGCGCCGTCCCGACCAGCGCACCGGTGAGGCTGCGCATGCCGCCGACCACCAGCATCGCGATCAGCAGGAAGGTGAGCGGAAAGCCGAAGGTCGCCGGCGAGAAGCTGCCGAGGTAGTGCGCGTACAGCCCGCCGCCGGCCCCCGCGAAGAACGCCGCGACCGTGAACGCGAGCAGCCGCATGGCCCGCACGCCGATGCCGATCGACGCCGCCGCGATCGGGTCCTCGCGCACGGCGCGCAGCGCGCGCCCGGTCGGCGACGCCGCGATGCGGCCGAGCACCACGAGCGTGAGCACGAGCGCGCCGACCGCCCACGGCAACGTCGTGTCGGTCGGCACGTTGGTGAAGGTGCGTGCGCCACGCGTGATGTCCTTCGCGTTGACCAGCGTCACCTCGACGATCACCAGCAGGCCGAGCGTCGCCACCGACACGTAGTGCCCCGACAGCCGCAGGATCGGCCAGCCGACCACCAGCGCGACGACGGCCGCCACGGCGCCGCCGGCAAGGCAGCTCGCGACGAAGCCCAGGTGCACCGCGGCGAGCACGGCCGGCAGCTTCGGCAGCATCGCGACCTGCATCGCGGGTGCAAGCGCGGTGATGCCGGCGGTGTATGCGCCGAGCGCGACGAAGGCGACATGACCGAGCGAGAACACCCCCGTCAGCCCGTTCGTGAACGCGAGCGACACCACGAAGATCGCGTGCAGCGCGAACACGATCAGTGCCCGGGTCACGTGGTCCGGCAGGACCTGCGGCGCGAGCCAGGCAGCGGCCATCGCCGCGCCGGCGAGCGCCACATGCAGCGCGGGGTCGGCGTCGCGTGCCATCAGAGCTTCACGTCCGCGACGCGCCGGAACAGCCCGTGCGGGCGGTACAGCAGGAAGGCGATCAGCAGCGCGAACACGATGGCGTCGCGCCACGCCGCGAGTCCGGAGTCGAGCGATGCGGTGATGCCGACTTCCAGCGCGCCCAGCAGGTAGCCGCCCGCGAGCGCCGCCGGCACGCTGCCCAGGCCGCCGACGATCGCCGCGACGAAGGCCTTCAGCAGCGGCTGGAAGCCCATCGCCGGACTGGTCACGCCGGTCTGCGCGGCCCACAACACGCCGCCCAGCCCTGCGAAGCCGGCCGCGATCGCGAAGGCCAGCACGATCAGCCGATCGACCGGCAGTCCGACGAGGCGAGCGGCGGTCAGATCCTCCGCGATCGCGCGCAGCCCGAGCCCGGGGGTGGAGCGCGTGACGAACCCGCCGAACCCCGCGAACGCGGCGCCGGTCAGCGCGACGGTCGCGAGCGTGCCGTGCGGCACGACCACGGCGCCGTCGGCGAACTCGACGCTCCCGTCGAACCACTCCGGCACCGGAAACGCGCGCGGCGAGCCGGTGAACAGCAGCACGCCGAGGTTCTGCAGCAGGTAGCTCGCGGCGAAGCTGGTGAGCAGCAGCGCGACGTCGGGCGCGCCGCGCAGCGGTCGATAGGCGACGCGCTCGAGCAGCACGCCGGTCGCGGCGGCGGCCCCGATCGCGAGCGCGACCGACGCGGCGAACGGCCAGCCCAGCGCTGCGCCGCCGAGGGTCGCGAACGCGCCGACGGTGAGCATCTCGCCGTGCGCGAAATTGGTCATCCGCAGCACGCTGAACACGATCGACAGGCCGACGGCGACGACCGCGTAGAGGCTGCCCAGCGCGAGCGCGTTGATCGCCTGCTGCA
>JALORJ010000033.1 GCA_025459035.1 Burkholderiales bacterium | reverse complement strand
CGCGAAGAGCTGGTCGGCGGCGTACGTGCCGGTGTGCGTCAGCGCGTTGAACAGCGTCGACTTGCCGGCATTGGTGTAGCCCACGAGCGAGACGGTCACCATGTCGTTGCGGCTGCGCGCGCGGCGTTGCGTCGCGCGCTGCCGGTGCACGGTGTCGATGCGCTCCTTCAGGAACTTGACGCGCTTGCCCAGCAGTCGGCGGTCGGTCTCGAGCTGCGTCTCGCCGGGACCGCGCAGCCCGATGCCGCCCTTCTGGCGCTCGAGGTGGGTCCAGCCGCGCACCAGGCGCGTGGCGATGTGCTCGAGCTGCGCCAGTTCGACCTGCAGCTTGCCGTCGTGGCTGCGGGCGCGCTGCGCGAAGATGTCGAGGATCAGGCTGGTGCGGTCGACCACGCGGCACTCGAGCGCGCGCTCGAGGTTGCGCTCCTGCGCCGGCGACAGCGCGTGGTTGAAGATCACCACGTCGGCTTCGGTCGCCCGCACCGTGTCGGCGATCTCGACGACCTTGCCCTTGCCGGCGAAGGTCGACGGGTCGGGACGCTGGCTGCGCCCGGCGATCTCGGCCACCACGGTGGCCCCGGCACTCGACACGAGCTCGCGCAGTTCCTGTGTCGCCTCGGGGCCGTCGTCGACCCCGTTCATCAGGCTCACGACCACCACGCGGTCGCCACGCGCGTGTCGGTCGAACATGTTCGACGCCATCGCGGGCTCAGAACCCGTGAAGCGGGCGCGTCGGACGCGCTGCGAGGGGACCGGCGCCGGGACCGCCCGACGCGCGAGAGGGGACGACCGTCAAGTCAGCCTTCGGCGCCGGCGTCGCTCTGGAAGTTGACCGGACGCGCGGGCACGACGGTGGAGATCGCGTGCTTGTAGACCATCTGCGTGACGGTGTTCTTGAGCAGGACCACGTACTGGTCGAAGGACTCGATCTGGCCCTGCAGCTTGATGCCGTTGACCAGGTAGATCGAGACGGGGATGTGTTCCTTGCGAAGCGTGTTCAGGAACGGGTCTTGTAGCAACTGCCCCTTGCCGCTCATGGGAATTCTCCTTGGAGGTGCCGCGGTGGTTCGCGGCGCAGCGCCGTCATGCGGCGATGCAACGGAACATACCGGAAACCGCCTGCGTCAGGCCCCGCGGCGGCGCTCGGCGAACGGATTGCGCCCCTGCTTGAACTGCACGCGCAGCGGTGTGCCGCGCAGTTCGAAGGCCTCGGCGAAGCGGTGCTCGAGATAGCGCCGGTAGCTGTCGGGCACCGCGTCGAGCGCGTTGCCGTGGATCACGATCACCGGCGGGTTCTGCCCGCCCTGGTGCGCGTAGCGCAGTTTCGGACGCGACACGCCGGAGCGCGGCGGCGGCTGCTTCCCGACGGCATCGATCAGCACGCGCGTGAGGCGCGGCGTCGCGAGCTTCGCCATGGCGGCGGCATAGGCCGCGTCGATCGACGTGAACACCGCGCCGATCCCCTGCCCGCGCAGCGCCGAGATGTGGTGCACCGAGGCGAAGTCGAGGAACGCGAGCTTGCGCGCGTACTCGCGCTTGATGTGGTCGCGCTGCCCGGCGTCGAGTCCGTCCCACTTGTTGATCGCGACCACCATCGCGCGTCCGGCCTCGACGACGAAGCCGGCGATGTGCGCGTCCTGGTCGCCGATCTCCTGGTGCGCGTCGAGCACGAGCACCACGACGTTGGCATCGGCGACCGACTGCAGCGTCTTCACGACCGAGAACTTCTCGACCGCCTCGTCGACCTTGCCGCGGCGTCGCAGCCCCGCCGTGTCGACGATCGTGTACGGCCGCCCGCCGCGCTCGAAGTCGGCGTGGATGCTGTCGCGTGTGGTGCCCGGCTGGTCGAACGCGATCATGCGTTCCTCGCCCAGCACGGCGTTGACGAGCGTCGACTTGCCGACGTTGGGCCGCCCCACGACCGCGATCATCGGGTGCTTCGACGCGACCTCCGGCTCGACCTCGTCCGGCACCGCTTCGAGCACCAGTTCCATCAGCTCCGCGACGCTGTCGCCGTGCGTCGCCGAGATCGCCAGCGGGTCGCCCAGCCCCAGCTCGTGGAACTCGGCCTCGACCACGCCGCGGCGCATGCCTTCGGCCTTGTTGACGGCCAGCCACAGCGGGCGTCCGGTGCGTCGCAGGTCGGCCGCGATCGCGCGGTCCTGCGGCGTGAGGCCGGCGCGACCGTCGACCATGAAGATCACCGCATCGGCCTCGTCGACCGCCTGACGCGTCTGCTGCGCCATGCGCGCGAGCAGCGCGTCCTTGGTGACGGGCTCGAGGCCGCCGGTGTCGACCACGATGTACGGCTTGCCGCCGACGCGGCCCTGGCCGTAGTGGCGGTCGCGCGTGAGGCCGGGCAGGTCGTGGACGATCGCGTCGCGCGATCGGGTGAGGCGGTTGAACAGCGTCGACTTGCCGACATTCGGCCGGCCGACGAGCACCACGGTGGGCTTCATCGGCAGCGCCCGTGACCCGGGCGGCGGCGGCGCGCAGTCGGGCGCGGATCAGCGGGGGCGTCGGATCGCGTCACGGGCAGGGTCAGCGCAGCGTGATCGCGTAGAGGTGGCCTTCGCGCGTCTGCACGACCAGATTGCCGTCGCCGACCTCGATCGGGGCCGCGGTGATCGCCGACCCGTCGGTGCGCACCCGGCCGCGCAGCGTGCCTTCGTCGGCATCGAAGAAGTGCAGCCAGCCCTCGAAGTCGCCGACCACGACGTACGGTCCGACGACGCCCGGCGCCCCCAGCCCGCGATCGCGCAGCACGTCCTGCTTCCACAGACTCGCGCCGCTCGACCGGTCGGCCGCGTGCAGCGCGGCGCGATCGTCGACGTAGTAGAAGCTGCGATCCGAGGCGGCCATCGGCGTGACGCTCGACGCGTTGCGCGCCCACGCCAGCGTGCCCTTGAGCGCGTCGAAGCACGCCAGCCGGCCCTGGAACGCGACCGCGCAGGCCTGGCCGTCCTCGACGATCGGCGGCCCGGCGACGTCGATCATGCGTTCGAGCTCGGTGTCGCCCTTCGGCTGCGCGACCACCGCTTCCCACAGCGGCGCGCCGGTCGCGAGCGCGAGCGCGACGACGCGCCCGCCGGCCAGCCCCGCGTAGACGTTGCCGCTGTCGATCGTCACGCCGCCGGACGTGCGCAGCGTGAGCGGCGGCATCGTCGACGCGTACTCCCACTTGCGCGTGCCGTCCTTCGCGTCCAGCCCCGAGATGCGACCGTCCGCGCCGCGCACCACGACGATGCCCTCGGCGATCGCCGGCACCGCGAGCACGGCGCTCGTCACCTGGGTGGTCCACGTCACCGCGCCGCTGGCGAGGTCGAGCGCGAACACGCGCCCCTTGGCGCTCGCGACCAGCACGCGGCCGTCGCGGGCCTCGACGCCGCCGGACAGCCGCTCGCGCAGGTCGACCTTCCACTTCTCGCGGCCGTTGCGCGCGTCGAGCCGGCGCACGACGCCGTCGGCGGCCGCGACGAAGAAGTCGCCGTCCGCGATCGCGGGGACGAACACGGCGGTCTCGGACTCGCCGACCGACGCCTTCCACGCCACGCGGGGCGACGCGGTCGCGGCGAAGTCACGCAGCTCCGCAGGCTTCGGGCCGGTCTCGCTGCAGGCCGCCAGCGCCGCGGCGGCGACGGCACATGCGGCACGCAGGGCGCGCAGCCGCACGGTCAGCGCCCCCCCAGGGCGTCGCGCTTGACCTCGACCACGTTGCGCCACGGGCTGGCCTTCGGCAGCTTGTCGAGCGCGGCTTGGTACGCGGTCTTCGCGTCGTCCATGCGGCCCTGCGCGACGAGCACGTCGCCGCGGGCATCGGCGTACAGCGCCGCGAAGGCCTCGGTCGGCGGTGCCGACACGGCCTTCAACGCGTCGTCGTATTTCTTCTGGTCGAGCAGCACGGCCGCCAGATGCAGATTGGCCAGCGCGCGCAGCGGCGCGTCGATGTCGCGCGTGTGCTCGACGGCCCAGCGCAGTTCACGCTCGGCGGTCGCGAGATCGCCGGCATCGACCGCGAGCTTCGCGGCCACCATCGCCGCGCGCGGCGCGAACGCCGTGCGCGCGTGATCCTTCTCGAGCAGCGCAACCTGCGCGGCGACCTTCGCCTTGTCGCCCAGGCGGGCGGCTTCCTCGAACTGCGCGAACACCTGCGCGGCGTCGATCTCCTGCTGCTGCTTGTGCCAGCGCCAGCCCTGCACGCCGGCGATGCCGACGACGAACGCGATCACCGCCGCGACGGCGAGCTTGCCGTACTGCTTCCACCACGCCTTGAGGGCGTCGATGTTTTCCTGCTCTTCGATGTCGTAGACCGCCATGGGGCTGGTTCCGTGCGTGAGAGGGTGTGTCGAACGGCGGTGCGGGTTCAGGCCGCCATCGCGGCGGCGCGCACCGTCGCGGGGGCCTCGGCCACCGCGGCGCGGCGTTGCTCGCCGCCGCCGCGCAGCGGCTTGACCGCGACGTCGCCGCGGGCCGCCTCGTCGTCGCCGACGATCACCGCCACCGTCGCGCCGCTCGCGTCGGCGCGCTTCATCTGGGCCTTGAAGCCGCCCTCGCCCGCGTGCATCAGCACCGCGAGCCCGGCGCCGCGCAGCGCCTCGGCGACGGTCCACGCGTGCGCGGCGACGGGCGCGTCGCCGGCCCACACCAGGTACACGTCGGGCGCCTGCGCCGGCACCGCCACCTGCGCGTCGACGAGCATCGCGAGCAGTCGCTCGATGCCCATCGCGAAGCCCGCGCCGGGTGCCGGCTTGCCGCCGATCTGCGCGATCAGTCCGTCGTAGCGGCCGCCGGCGCAGACCGTGCCCTGCGCGCCGAGGGTCGTCGTGACCCACTCGAACACGGTGCGGTTGTAGTAGTCGAGCCCGCGCACGAGGCGCGGCTCGATCGTGAAGTCGATGCCCGCGGCGCGCACGAGCCGCTGCACGGTCTCGAAGTGCGCGCGGTCGGCGTCGTCGAGGTCGTCCAGCAGCCGCGGTGCCGCCGCGGCCATCGCCTGCAGGGCGGGGTTCTTGGTGTCGAGCACGCGCAGCGGGTTGGTGTGCATGCGCCGCTTCGCGTCGTCGTCGAGCAGGTCGACGTGCGCCTCGAGGTGCGCGATCAGCTTCGCGCGGTGGCGCAGCCGCGCCTCGGTCGAGCCCAACGAGTTCAGCTGCAGCGCGATGCCGGTCAGGCCGAGGTCGGCCCACAGCCGCGCGCCCATCACGATCAGTTCGGCGTCGATCTCGGCATCGGCGTAGCCCAGTGCCTCGACCCCGATCTGGTGGAACTGGCGGTAGCGCCCCTTCTGCGGGCGCTCGTGGCGGAACATCGGGCCCTCGTACCAGAGCCGCTGCCCGGTGCCGTGCAGCAGGTTGTGCTGCAGCACGGCGCGCACGCACGAGGCCGTGCCTTCCGGGCGCAGCGTGAGCTGCTCGCCGTTCAGGCGGTCCTCGAACGAGTACATCTCCTTCTCGACGATGTCGGTGACTTCGCCGATGGAGCGCACGAACAGCTCGGTGCGCTCGACGATCGGCATGCGGATGCGCCGATAGCCATAGCGATGCAGCCACGCACGCACGGTGTCCTCGAAGAACGCCCACAGCGGCGCCTCGTCGGGCAGCACGTCGTTCATGCCGCGCACGGCCTGGATCGTGTCAGCCACGCGTCGCGCCCTCGTGCGCGGGGTAGGTGCGCTCGACGTAGTCCTGCACGATCTGCTGGAACTCCTCGGCGATGCGCTCGCCCTTGAGCGTGACCGTCTTCTCGCCGTCGACGTACACCGGTGCGACCGGCGACTCGCCGGTGCCCGGCAGGCTGATGCCGAGGTTCGCGTGGCGGCTCTCGCCCGGCCCGTTGACGACGCAGCCCATCACCGCGACGTGCATCGCCTCGACGCCCGGGTGGCGCGTGCGCCACACCGGCATCTGCGCGCGCAGCCACTGCTGGATCGACGCGGCGAGCGTCTGGAACACGGTGCTGGTCGTGCGCCCGCAGCCGGGACACGCGATCACGAGCGGCGCGAAGTCGCGCAGGCCCATCGTCTGCAGCAGTTCCTGCGCGACGACCACCTCACGCGTGCGGTCGCCGCCGGGCTCGGGCGTGAGCGACACGCGGATGGTGTCGCCGATGCCTTCCTGCAGCAGCACCGCCATCGCGGCGCTCGACGCGACGATGCCCTTCGAGCCCATGCCGGCCTCGGTCAGGCCGAGGTGCAGCGCGTGGTCGGAGCGCGACGCGAGCGTGCGGTAGACGCGGATGAGGTCCTGCACGCCGCTCACCTTGGCGGACAGCACGATGCGCTCGGCCGGCAGGCCCCACGCCTGCGCCTGCGCGGCGCTCTCGAGGGCCGAGGTCACCAGTGCCTCGCGCATCACCGCGCCGGCGTCGAGCGGCACGGCGCGCGCGGCGTTCTCGTCCATCAGGCGCGCGAGCACCGCGGCATCGAGGCTGCCCCAGTTCACGCCGATGCGCACCGGCTTGTCGAGGCGGCAGGCGAACTCGATCATCTGCGCGAACTGCTCGTCGCGCTTCGAGCCCTTGCCGACGTTGCCGGGGTTGATGCGGTACTTGGCCAGCGCCTGCGCGCACGCGGGATGCTGCGCGAGCAGGCGATGGCCGTTGAAGTGGAAGTCGCCGACCAGCGGCACGTCGCAGTCGAGCGCGTCGAGACGGTCGCGGATGTGCGGTACCGCCGCAGCCGCCTCGGCCGTGTTCACGGTGACGCGCACCACCTCCGATCCGGCCTCGGCCAGCGCGCGCACCTGCGCGACGGTCGCGGCGACATCGGCGGTGTCGGTGTTGGTCATCGACTGCACGCGGATCGGCGCGTCGCCGCCCACGGCGATGTGGCCGACCATGACCTGGCGCGTGCGGCGCCGCACCGGCAGACCGTCGTCGTGCGGCATCCCATCGAGCGGAGCGTTCATCGCGGCCTCCCGTCGGCATCGATCTTCAGGCGCGCGACGTTGTCGCGCGAGAACGGCGCGAGATCGATCGCGCGCCCGTCCAGCGTGATCGTCACGTGGGCAGCGTTGCCGATCACCAGTTCGTACGGCAGCACGCCGCGCACGGCCTTCTCGGAACCCGCCGCGCTGGTGCCCGACGCGATCTTCGCCTTTGTCGCGTCCGTCACCCGTACCCACGCCTCGCGCTCGAACGCGAGCCGCAGTTCGCCCGGGGCGAGGCCGGCCGCGACGGGCGTGACGGTACCGCCGTCGGGACCGATCGCGCGCGCATCGCTCGCGGCGACCGGGGCCGCCGGCACGGCCACCGGCGCGGCCGGCGCGGACGTCGCGCCCGCGACGGATATCGAACCGGGCGCTGCGACCGCGGCGCTGGTCGGCGCGCCGTCCGATGCCACCTGGGGATCGAGCACGACCGCCTGCGTCGCCGCGTTGCCGGCCGCCGGCGCGGCGACCGCAGGCTCGGGGGTCGGGGGCGGCGCAGTCACCGCCGGTGCGCTGGCCGCGACGGGCGCGTCGTCGGGTTCCGCCTGCTGCAGGTACAGCGCCACGAGCACGATCGCGACCACCGCGATGGCGGTGGCCACCAGCCCCTTGGACGCCGGCTTGTGGCGGCGCGGAAACGGCTCGAACACGGGCTTGTCGCGCGGGCCGTCGGGTGCGCTGGACGTGACCAGCGCGCGCGGCGTGCTGTCGCCCGGCAGCGCGGCGTCGAGCTCCGCCGCGAAGGTCGCCGGGTCGACGTGCAATGCCCGCGCGTAGTTGCGCACGAAGCCGCGCGCGAAGACGGGGCCCGGCAGCGCCTGGTAGTCGTCGCGCTCGATCGCGTCGACCTGGCGCGGCAGCAGCTTGAGCTGCTGCGCGATGTCGCCGATCGAGATGCCGGCCGCCTCGCGCGCCGCGCGCAGGTGCGCCCCCGGCGAGCGCGGCGTCACGGCCGCGGTCGCGTCCGGCGCGACCGCGCCGCCGCCGGCCGGCGGGTCCGTCGGCGGGTCCTGCGGTGGCACGTCGCTCAATCCAGCCGGCCCTGCTCGAAGAGCCGGGCTTCCTCGGAGTCGGGATAGCGCGTCTTGAGCTGCGCGCCGTACGAGCGGCTCGCGGTGCGATCGCCCAGCTGGTGTTCGAGGCGCACGCCGAGCCACAGCGTGCGCGCATCGAGCGCCGGCGCGCGCTGCACGTAGCGCGCGAAGTAGGTCTTGGCGCGCGCGTAGTCGCGCCGCTGGAAGTACATCTGCGCGAGTGCGCTGGTCGCGCGCAGGTCGTACGGGCGCAGTTGCAGCGCGCGCTCGAAGTAGTCCTGCGCGCGCGGCTCGTCGCCGGCGCGCCGTGCGCAGAGCCCCGCGTTGACGTACGAATCCTCGGGCGTCGAGTACAGCGGGTTGCGCACCGCCGCCAGGAAGTAGCGCTCCGCGTCGCGCTCGCGCCCGCGGTTGCAGAGGAACAGCCCGAAGTTGTTGTTGGTGTCGGGATCGGTCGGATCGATCTTCAGCGCCCGCTCGAAGCTGGCGCGCGCCTTGTCGTCCTCCTTCAGCTCCATGTAGACGAGCCCCAGCGCGTTGTGCGCCGGCACGTACTTGGGATCGGCCTTCAGCGCCTCCTGGAACTCGCCGAGCGCGACGCCGAAGTTGCCGATCGAGTAGTAGCTGCTGCCCAGCTCCACATGCGCGCGTGCGCGCTCGGCCGGGCTGGCCGGCACCGGCTGCGGTTGCGCCGGCGGCTGCTGCGGCGCGGGGTCGGGCGCGGGTTGGCGCGAGCCGCACGCGACCAGCGTCATCGCGAGCAGGCCGACGCCGATCGCGCCGATCGCGCGGGACGCGCGGCCCGACGTCACGCCGCCACCGCGCCGTCGGCGCGCCGCGCCGCGCGCTGCGTGCGGTCGCGCACCTGCCCGGCCAGCTGACCGCAGGCGCCGTCGATGTCCTGCCCGCGCGTGCGCCGCACGGTGGTGACGAAGCCGGCGTCGATCAGCGTGGCCTGGAAGGCAGCGACCGTGTCGGCGTGCGAGCGCTCGAACCCCGAGTTCGGGAACGGGTTGAACGGGATCAGGTTGAACTTGCAGGGCAGGTCGCCGACGACGTCGATCAGCTCGCGCGCATGCGCCAGCGTGTCGTTCACGTCGCGCAGCATCACGTACTCGAAGGTCACGAAGTCACGCGGCGCGGCCTGCCGCTGCCAGCGCGTGGTCGGCGGCGGCGGTGCGTCGTCGGGGTCGGTGTCGCGCGCATCGACCGGCACGCCGTCGACATAACGCCGGCAGGCGGCGAGCAGCTGCGCGATCGGCCACTTGCGGTTGATCGGCACCAGCACGTCGCGCAGCGCGTCGTTGGGTGCGTGCAACGACACGGCCAGCGCGACCGGCAGCGTCTCGCGCAGCCGGTCGATCCACGGGACCATGCCCGACGTCGACAGCGTGACGCGCCGACGCGACAGGCCGTAGCCGTGGTCGTCGAGCATCACGCGCATCGCCGTGACGACCGCATCGAAGTTGGCGAGCGGCTCGCCCATGCCCATCATCACGACGTTGGTCACCGCGCCGCGGCGGGTGACGGGATCGCGCGGCAGCACGCGATCGGCCCACCACAGCTGGGCAAGGACCTCGCCGGCGCTCAGGTTGCGGTTGAAGCCCTGCCGCCCGGTCGAGCAGAACGCGCACTCGAGCGCGCAACCGACCTGGCTCGACACGCACAGCGTGCCGCGCGACGGCTCGGGGATGAAGACGGTCTCGATGCCGTTGCCGATGCCGACATCGAACAACCACTTGCGCGTGCCGTCGCTGGCGGTCGAATCGCGCATCACGCCCGGTTCGACCACCGTCGCGTGTTCGCCGAGCCACGCCCGCAGATCCTTCGACAGGTCCGACATGCGGGCGAAGTCGGCCTCGCCCGCCTGATGCAGCCAGCGCATCACCTGCTTCGCGCGGAACGGCTTGTGGCCGTGCTGCGCGAACCAGGCGGCGAGGCCCGGCAGATCGAAGTCGAGCAGGTTGGTGCGGGACACGGAGCGAGCGAGGCCGGGAGCAGGACGGGGAGCGGAAGGGAGGTCAGCGCGAGAAGACTTCGAGCGCCGAGAAGAAGTAGCCGATCTCGTGGCGGGCGGTGTCGGGGCCGTCGGAGCCGTGGACCGCGTTGGCGTCGATCGATTCCGCGAAGTCGGCGCGGATGGTGCCCTTGTCGGCCTTCTTCGGGTCGGTGGCGCCCATCAGCTCGCGGTTCTTCGCGATGGCGCCCTCGCCTTCCAGCACCTGGATCATCACCGGGCCGGACACCATGAAATCGACGAGGTCCTTGAAGAAGGGTCGGGCGCGGTGCACGTCGTAGAAGCCCTCGGCCTCGGCGCGGGACAGCTGCTTCATCTTGGCCGCCACGACCTTCAGACCGGCGCCTTCGAAGCGGGCAAGGATCTGCCCGACCACGTTCTTCGCGACGGCGTCGGGCTTGATGATGGACAGGGTGCGTTCGATCGCCATGTGGTTCTCCGCGATGGGTCAAATGTGCAGGTAATTCATGAAGATAGCACGCACATCTCGACGCGGCCAAGCGCGCGACGACCCCGTTGCACACGCCGACCGGTGCGCTGCCGGGGCCGCCCGAATCCCGATACGCTCCGCGCATGCCCGAACGCCCGCCGGCGGCTGCGCCCGCCCCCACGCCACCGCCCGCCCCCGTCGATCCGCACCAGCAGCTCAAGCGCCGCGCATTCGCGCGGCTGGGCCTTGCGGTCGTGCTCGTCGCCGTCGCGGTCGCCGCGCTGACCTGGCTCGACCGCTGGACGCAGCCGCCGCCGACCACCACCACCGCCGCAGTCCCTGCCGCGCCCCCGGCGACCGACCCCCCGCCGACGCGCGATCGTCGTGTCGCGCTGCCCGACTCGGTGTCGACCCCGGCAGCCCCAGCCGCCCCGGCCGAAACGTCGGCTGGCGTCGCCGTGGCCGATCCCGAGGCCGCACCGCCGCCCGCCCGCGCGCCATTGGGCCCCGCCATCGAACCACCGCCGCCCCCCGCCGTGCCGCCGGTGCGCACGCCGGTCGCGTCGGCGCCGGCCGCACCGACCGCCGCCGTCGTGCCGGCCACACGCACCGCACCGGCGACGGCGGCTGCGGCAGCGCCGTCGGCGCCCGCGAGCGCGGCACCGTCGACCGCGCCGCAAGCGCCCGTCGCCTCGCACGCGCCGCCGCCGATCGTGCCTGCCCCGACCGCCGCTCCGGCCACGGGTCGGGCCACGACCGGCGGAGCGCCCGCCGCAGTCGCGCCGCCGCCTGCCGCCAACGCGGCGGCGACCGATCCCGACGCCCCGCGGACCTACGTCGTGCAGGCCGGCGTGTTCGCCGCGTGGACCAACGCCGATGCCCTGCGCGAGAAGCTGCGCAAGGCCGGCGTCGAGGCGCAGATCGAGACCCGCGTGCAGGTCGGCCCGTTCAAGGACCGCGACGACGCCGAACGCCAGCTCGCAAAGCTGCGGGCGATGGGCGTGCAGGCGGTGGTGGTGCCGCAGCGGTAGCGGGGCCTGACCGGCCACGAGGGGGCTGCGGCATCATTCAGCCGGAGCGGGTCGCTTCGGCCGAACGCAGAGGACAGAACACCATGACCACCCTGGAGGTGAAGGTCGATCTGCCAGATCGCCTGGCGCGCGAGGCAGAAGCGGCGGGGCTGCTGACTTCGGCAGCACTGGGCGCGATGGTGAAGGACGCCATGCGGCGGCGCGCAGCGCAGACCCTGCTGGCGGGCGCAGCGCGCGGCACCGCAGCGGGTGCGAAGCCGCTGTCGATGAAACAGATCCAGACCGAAGTCGACGCAGTACGTCGTGATGCCCGATCCAGGGGCGACTCGGCAGATTGAAGCGCCGGCCGCGATGGGTGGTCGACACCAACGTGCTGGTGTCCGGGTTTCTGTGGCGCGGCACACCCGGGCGGGTGATCGAACTGGCGGGCGAGCGAGAGGTGGAGTTGGTGACCAGCCGCGCGCTGCTCGACGAGCTGGCTGCCACCTTGGCGAAGAAGAGGCTGACGAAGCACGTCGAGGCCACCGGGCTTGCAGCCGGTCAGATGCTGCTTGCCTATCGACGCGTCGCGACTGTCGTCGCTGCAAGGCGGCTCCAAGAGCAGGTGTCGCGCGATGCCGACGATGACGACGTACTCGCCTGCGCGCTGGCGGGTCGCGCCGACCTCGTGATCTCCGGAGATGACGACCTGCTCGCCCTCCAGCGCTTCGGAAACATCCCGATCGTTTCCGTCGCTGAAGCGGTCAAGGCGTTCAAGTCGCCATCGACGACGCTGCCATCTCCGCCCCGCAGCGCGAGGCGGAGATAGCAAACGCCGTCGCTCACCTCGCCCGGGATCGTTCCGTAGCGCGTGAAGGGGAAGGTCTCGACCTTCACTTCCACCTTCTGGCCCGGCTGCACGAAGCCCACGTCCTTGTTGGCGAGCGTGGCTTCCACTTCGGGTTGCGCATCGGCCGGGGCGATCACCATCAGCGGCTGCGCTTCGGTCACCACGCCGCCCTCGGTGTGGATCGCCAGCTGCTGCACCGTGCCGTCGACCGGGGCGCGCAGCGTGTGCTGGCCGTCGCGGCGCGTGGCCTTGGTCAGCTCCTG
>JALORJ010000032.1 GCA_025459035.1 Burkholderiales bacterium | reverse complement strand
AACATGGCGCCTCTTCGCATCTCCGCTCTTGCCGCCGCGCTGGCGGCCGCCGTCCTCGCCGCGTGCGGCAAGCCCCCCGAGGGCGGACCGCCCGATGGCGGCATGGGCGGTGCACCGGAGGTGACGGTCGCCGAGGCCGTCGCGCGTCCGGTCGCCGAGTCGCAGGAGCTCCCGGGCCGCCTCGAGGCCGTCGACAGCGTGCAGATCCGCTCGCGCGTGACCGGCACGATCACCGGCGTGCACTTCGTGCAGGGCGCGGAGGTGCGGCGTGGCGATCTGCTGTTCACCATCGATCCGCGCCCGTTCGAGGCGCAGCGCCTGCGCGCGGACGGCGATCTCGCGGCGATGCGCGCCCGCCTGGAGCAGGCCCGCAACGACCTCGCCCGCAACCAGAAGCTGCTCGAGAGCCAGGCGATCTCGCAGCAGGAAGTCGAGCAGAAGGCGGCGCAGATCAAGGACTACGAGGCGTCGGTGAAGGCGGCGGAGGCCGCCGTCCGCCAGGCCGCGCTCGACGTCGAGTACGCGCGCATCGTCGCCCCGATCTCCGGGCGGGTCGGCCGGGCGGAGATCACGCCGGGCAACCTGGTGACGGCTGGCGTCGGCGAAGGACCGGTGCTCACGACGCTCGTGTCGACCAGTCCGATCTACGTGACCTTCGACGCCGACGAGAACACCTTCGTGCGCTTCGGGCTGCGCACCACGGGTCCGAAGCGCAAGGTGCCGGTGAAGATCGCGCTGGGCACGGAGGCCGACTTCACCCGCGAGGCGACGCTCGACTACGTCGACAACCGCGTCGATCCGTCGACCGGCAGCATCAAGCTGCGCGCGACGCTGCCCAACGCCGACGGCGCGCTCGTGCCGGGTCTGTACGCCCGCGTGAAGCTCGTCGACCCGACCGGGGCGAAGGACGCCGTGCTGGTGTCGGACCGCGCGATCGGCACGGACCAGGACCGCAAGTTCGTGTTCGTCGTCGGTGCCGACGCCAAGGCGCAGCCGCGACCGGTGAAGATCGGCGGGCTCGAGGGCGCCCAGCGCGTCGTGCTGGACGGCCTGAAGCCCGGCGAGAAGGTGATCGTCAACGGTCTGCTGCGCGTGCGTCCGGGCGTGCCGGTGAAGGCGACGCCCGAGGCCGCCGCACCGGCCGGCGCGCCGCCCGCGGCGGCGCCCGCCGCGGCCGATGCCGCGTCGGCTCCGGCCGCCAAGCCCTGATCCCGCGCGAGCTGCGTCCATGAACCTGTCGCGCTTCTTCGTCGACCGACCCATCTTCGCGATGGTCGTGTCGCTGTTCATCACCATCGCCGGCGCGTTGTCGATCCCGACGCTGCCGGTGTCGGAGTACCCGGAGGTCGTGCCGCCGTCGGTCGTGGTGCGCGCCCAGTTCCCCGGCGCCAACCCCGAGGTGCTCGCGCAGACCGTCGCCTCGCCGCTCGAGGAGGTCATCAACGGCGTCGAGAACATGCTCTACATGTCCTCGCAGTCGACCTCGGACGGCAGCTACCAGCTCACCGTCACCTTCAAGGTCGGCACCAACGTCGACCAGGCCGAGACGCAGATCCAGACGCGCGTGCAGCGCGCGCTGCCACGCCTGCCGCAGGAGGTGCGCCAGATCGGCGTGACGGCGCAGAAGAGCTCGCCGTCGCTGACGATGGTCGTGAGCCTGTATTCGCCGGACAACCGCTACGACGAGCTGTACCAGCGCAACTACGCGATCCTCAACATCAAGAACCAGCTCGCGCGCATCGAGGGCATGGGCAACCTCGACGTGTTCGGCGGCGGCGACTACGCGATGCGCGTCTGGCTGCAGCCGCCGAAGCTCGCGGCGCACAACCTGACCGCCTCGGACGTGGTCGCCGCGATCCGCGAGCAGAACGTGCAGGTCGCGGCCGGGCAGCTCGGGGCGCAGCCGAACACGAGCAACGCGCAGTTCCAGCTCAACGTGAGCGCGAAGGGCCGGCTGGCCGACGAGGCCGAGTTCGGCCGCATCATCGTCAAGACCGGTCCGTCGGGCATCGTGCGCCTGGCCGACGTCGCCCGCATCGAGCTGGGCGCCAACGCGTATGCCCTGCGCAGCCTGCTCGACAACCAGGCATCGGTGGGCATCGGCGTGTTCCAGTCGCCGACCGCCAACGCGCTCGCGCTGTCGACCGCCGTGCGCGAGATGATGGTCGAGCTCAAGCGCGACTTCCCGGAAGGCCTCGACTACAAGATCGTCTACGACCCGACGCAGTTCGTGCGCTCGTCGATCGAGGCGGTGATCCAGACGCTGCTCGAAGCCGTCGCGCTGGTGGTGCTGGTCGTGATCGTGTTCCTGCAGACGTGGCGCGCGTCGGTGATCCCGCTGATCGCGATCCCGGTGTCGGTGGTCGGCACCTTCGCGGTCATGCAGTTCTTCGGCTTCTCGATCAACACGCTGACGCTGTTCGGTCTGGTGCTCGCCATCGGCATCGTCGTCGACGATGCCATCGTCGTGGTCGAGAACGTCGAGCGCAACATCGCGTCCGGTCTCACGCCGCACGACGCCACCGTGCAGGCGATGAAGGAGGTCACCGGCCCGATCATCGCGACCGCGCTGGTGCTGTGCGCGGTGTTCGTGCCGACGGCCTTCGTGTCGGGTCTCACCGGTCAGTTCTACAACCAGTTCGCGCTGACCATCGCGATCTCGACCGTCATCTCGACGATCGTGTCGCTGACGCTGTCGCCGGCGATGGCGGCGCTCATCCTGCCGCCGCACGGCGCGAAGAAGGACCTGCTGCAGCGGGGCATCGACGCGCTGTTCGGCTGGTTCTTCCGCGCCTTCAACCGCTTCTTCGGCGCCGCGTCGACGCGCTATCGCGGCGGGGTGGCGGTGCTGCTGCGCACGAAGCTGCTCGTCATGCTGGTGTACGCCGGCCTGGTCGGGCTCACGGTGTGGCTGTTCCAGCACACGCCGGCAGGCTTCGTGCCGCAGCAGGACAAGGAATACCTGGTCGGCTTCGCCAAGCTGCCCGATGCCGCGTCGCTCGATCGCACCGACGCGGTCATCCGCCGCATGACCGACATCGGACTGAAGCACCCGGCCGTGGCCGAGTCGGTCGCGTTCCCGGGGCTGTCGATCAACGGCTTCACCGTCAGTCCGTCCGAGGGCATCGCGTTCTTCGGCCTGAAGCCGTTCCACGAGCGCAAGGGCGTCGAGAACACGCTGTTCCCGGTGGTGGGTGCGCTCAACGCGCAGCTGTCGCAGATCCAGGACGCCTTCATCATGGTGTTCCCGCCGCCGGCCGTCGAAGGCCTCGGCACGATCGGCGGCTTCCGCCTGCAGATCGAGGACCGCGGCAACGTCGGTTTCGCGGCGCTCGGCGAAGCGCTCGGGCAGAGCATCGGCATGGCGTACCAGACGCCGCAGCTCGCCGGCGTGTTCTCGAGCTACGTGCTGAACGTGCCGCAGGTGTTCGCGGACGTCGACCGCGAGAAGGTCAAGCGCATGGGCCTCGGGCTGGCCGACGTGTTCGACACGATGCAGATCAACCTCGGTTCGCTGTACGTCAACGACTTCAACCGGTTCGGTCGCACGTACCAGGTGATCGTGCAGGCCGACGGCGCGTTCCGCGGCCAGCCGTCCGACATCGGCGCGCTGCGCACCCGTGCGGCCAACGGCAGCATGGTGCCGCTCGCGTCGGTGGTCGATGCGCGCCAGAGCTTCGGTCCCGATCGGGTGCAGCGCTACAACGGCTACGTGACGGCCGAGATCAACGGCGGCGCGGCGCCCGGGTTCTCGTCGGGGCAGGCGCAGAAGGCCATCGAGGACATCCTCGCGAAGACGCTGCCGAAGGGCCTCGCGTTCGAGTGGACCGACCTCACGTACCAGGAGATCCTCGCCGGCAACACGATGGTCTACGTGTTCCCGCTGTGCGTGTTCCTCGTGTTCCTCGTGCTCGCCGCGCAGTACGAGAGCTGGTCGCTGCCGCTCGCGGTGATCCTGATCGTGCCGATGTGCCTGCTGTTCGCGATCGCGGGCGTGCTGCTGACCGGCGGCGACAGCAACATCTTCACGCAGATCGCCTTCATCGTGCTCGTCGGCCTGGCGTGCAAGAACGCGATCCTGATCATCGAGTTCGCGCGCGAGCTCGAGGAGGCCGGCCGCGGCGCCGTCGACGCCGCGCTCGAAGCCTGCCGTCTGCGGCTGCGCCCGATCCTGATGACGTCGTTCGCGTTCATCATGGGCGTCATCCCGCTCGCGACCGCGACCGGCGCCGGCGCCGAGATGCGTCAGGCCATCGGCATCGCAGTGTTCTCGGGGATGCTGGGCGTGACCTTCTTCGGCCTGTTCCTCACGCCCGTGTTCTACGTGCTGCTGCGCCCGCGCCATCCGCATCACCGACCCGGCGCGACGCCCGCCGCCGCCCACGCTCCGCAGGTGACCGCATGAAGTCCGCCCCGATCGCCCTGGCCGTCGCCGCCGCCTTCGCGCTCGGCGCCTGCAAGACGCTCGCGCCGCCCGACCGGCTGCCCGAGCTCGACTCGCCCGAAGCCTTCAAGACCGCCGTCGAGCAGTTGCCCGAGACCGAGCGCGGCCGCTGGAAGGTGGCCGAGCCGAAGGAAGGCGAGGCACGCGGCGAGTGGTGGAAGGTGTTCGGCGACCCGGTGCTCGACGGCCTCGTGGCCGACACGATGGCCGGCAGCCCGACGCTCGCGGCCGCCACGGCCCGCGTCACGCAGGCGCGCGCGGTGCTCGGCATCACCGATGCCGACCGGCGCGTGCAGCTGTCGGCCGGGGCGGGTCCGTTCAACATCCGCAGCTCGCCCGGCTCGCTCGGCTTGCCGCCCGGCACCGAGCTGTCGTCGAACACGCTGTGGCGCGCGAACGCGACCATCGGCTACGAGATCGATCTCTTCGGCCGCCTGCGCGATGCCTCGCGCGGCGCACGCCTCGACCTCGAATCGTCCGAGGCCACGTTCGAGTCCGTGAAGCTCGCGCTGCAGGCCGATGTCGCACGCACCTACCTCGAGCTGCGCGAGGCCGACCTCGACGCGCAGCTGCTGGCCGATGCGCATGCGCTGCGGGCGCGGGCGCTCGCGCTCGTCGAGAAGCGCTTCGCCGCCGGTGCGATCGCCGAGTTCGACGTGCTGCGCGCGCGGGCCGACCTGGCCACCACCGTCGCCCAGCACGAGGCCGCGGTGGCCCGCCGCGGACGTCTGGAGAACGCGATCGCGGTGCTGGTCGGGCGCGTGCCGGCGCGGGTCTCGGTCGAGGCGAGCGGGCGGCGCGCGCAGATCCCGCGCATTCCGGTCGGACTGCCGTCGTCGCTGCTCGAGCGCCGCCCCGACATCGTCGCGGCGCAGCGCACGCTGTTCGCGAACACCGCGCGCATCGGGGCCGCGAAGGCGGCGTTCTACCCGTCGATCAACCTCACCGGCACCGCCGGTTTCGAGGCCCGCGACATCGACGACGTGTTCCGCTGGTCGAGCCGGTCGTGGATCCTCGGGCCGTTCATCGGCGGTCTCGTGAACGTCCCGATCCTCGACGGCGGCCGCAACAAGGCGCGGCTGCAGCGCGCCCAGGCGCAGTACGAGGAAGCGGTGGCGAACTACCGCGCCGTCGTGCTGACCGGTTTCGGCGAGGTCGAGGACAACCTGCTCGGGCTGCGCTCGCTGTCGCTGCAGCAGGACGCCGTCGCGACGGCCGCCGCGGCAGCGAAGCGCGCAGCGCAGCTGGCGCAGCTGCGCTACGACGCCGGCGCATCGAGCTTTCTCGACGTGCTCGACGCGCAGCGCACCGCGCTCGATGCACAGCGCGAGGAGAACCGCGTCCACGGGGCGCGCGCGACCGGGACCGTCGCGCTCATCCGCGCGCTCGGCGGCGGCTGGACCGATCCGTCGCCGCCGGCCGCGTCGGCCGACCCCGCGCCGGACCGCACCGCCGCGAAGTGATCGACGCGCGCCGCGTGGCGCGCTTCTTGATCATCGATCGCACGACCCCGCGCCGGTGCGTGCAACACTCGCGCGTCGATCCCGTGTCATCCTTTTCCGGAGTTTCGCCATGCCGATGCTGACGTCTCTCGCGCGCGGTCGCGCGCGCTTCGCTCCCGCCGCCGTCGCCGCCGGTTTCGTGGTCGCTGCAGCGGGCGTGGTGTCCGTGGGCGGATGCTCCAGGGAGGAGCAGGCGAAGCCCCAGGAGAGTGCATCGGCCCCCGCCGCCGCGGCGGCGCCCGCCGGCCCGAAGCGCGGCGGCACGCTGGTGTTCGCGCGGCCCGAGGAGCCGCAGACCTTCGATCCGTTCATCCCGAACGACAACGGCTCGATCTACGCGATCGAGCAGGTGTGCGACTCGCTGGTCGAACCCGACACGACGGGCGAGGGCCTGCGCCCCGGGCTGGCGGCGTCGTGGACCGTGTCCGACGACAAGCTCGTGTGGACCTTCACGCTGCGCGACGCGAAGTTCACCGACGGCACCGCGGTCACCGCGGACGATGTCGTCTTCTCGCTGAAGAAGGCCGGTGCCGAGTCGGCACCGCTCGCGTCGCTGTACGCCCCGATCAAGGCGGTCGAGGCCGTCGACCCGAAGACCGTCAAGGTCACGCTGAAGCAGCCGTACGGCCCGGTGCTGTCGGCACTGTCGGCGTACGCGGCGGCGGTCGTGTCGAAGGCGGCATACGAGAAGAGCGCCGAGGCCTTCGGCCAGATGCCGGTGTGCTCGGGACCGTTCAAGGTCAAGGAGTACGTGCGCGGCACGCGCGTCGTGCTCGAGCGCAACGCCGACTACTGGGAGGCGGGCAAGGACGGCCAGCCGCTGCCGTATCTCGACGCGGTCGAGATGCGCTACGTGCCCGACACCAACGCGCGCGTGCTGGGGCTCAAGGGTGGCGAGATCGACGCCATCGCGATCGTGCCGTTCAACGAGGCCGAGGGCATCAAGGGCACGCCGGGACTGACGCTCGAGGCCGCGCCGGTGTTCCGCCTCGACTACGTCTACATCAACCACAAGGCGAAGCCGCTCGACAACAAGGACCTGCGGCTGGCGATGAATCTCGCGGCCGACCGCGAGGCGATCATGAAGGTGGTGTTCTTCGGCTTCGGCGAGATCCCGAACTCGTACATGCCGAAGGTCAACTTCCACTCCGACGCCGTCGAGAAGATCCCGTACGACCTCGAGAAGGCGAAGGCGCTGGTGAAGTCGTCGGGCTACAAGGGCCAGACGATCAAGCTGATGGTCGACACCGGCAACGCGCCGTCGCGCCAGATCGCCACCATCCTGCAGCAAGGCTGGAGCGAGGCGGGGCTCAAGGTCGAGATCGTCGAGTTCGACGTCGGCACGGCGTTCGACATGACGTCGAAGGGCAACTACATGGCCTACGTGAGCTACATCACGAGCGACATCAACGACACCGACGAACTCGCGACGCTGCAGGCGGACGGCACCGGCAGCTCGAAGAGCTTCTTCAGCAACTACCGCAACGCCGAGGTCACGAAGCTGCTGACGGCGGCGCGGTCGGACTCCGACGCGGCGAAGCGCGCCGAGCTCTACGCGAAGGTGCAGGACACCGTCTATCACGACGGCTACAGCGTGCCGCTCAACTTCACCCCGTCGCTGAACGCGCACCACGCCTATGTCGAGGGCTGGCAGACGTCGAAGACCGGCTGGTGGTGGCTGAAGGACGTGATCCGCAACAAGTGATCGCCGCGTCACGACGCGACCGACCCGCGGGGTCGGTCGCGCAGGCCGCGGCCGATCGGCGGGGCTGACCGACCGTGTGGCTGCTGCGCTTCGTCGCGGTGCGCCTGCTGCAGGCCGTGCCGGTCCTGCTCGGGGTCACGCTGATCGTGTTCCTCGCGATCCACCTCGTGCCCGGTGACCCCGTCCAGATGATGCTGCAGGGGCGCGCGACCGAAGCGACGCTCGCGGCGTACCGCGAGAAGCTCGGCCTCGACCGGCCGCTCGCGATGCAGTACCTGCGCTTCGTCGTCGACGCGGTGCAGGGGGATCTCGGCACGTCCATCCTGCAGCGCGTCCCGGTGGCGCGCGTGATCGGCGAGCGGCTCGGCGTGTCGCTCGCGCTGCTCGGTTTCGCGGCGCTGCTGTCGGTCGTGCTGGCGGTGCCGCTCGCCGTGCTGGCCGCGGCGCGCCGGCAGCGGCTCGCTGACCATCTGATCCGCCTGGGCGGCACGGTGGCGTTCGCGATGCCGTCGTTCTGGATCGGTCTGCTGCTGATCCTGTTCTTCGGACTGCAGCTGCGCTGGTTCCCGATCTCCGGGGCCGGCAGCGGCTTCGCCGACCGCTTGCATCACCTCTTCCTGCCGGCGCTGACGATCGCGCTGTTCCTCGCGCCGCTGCTGATCCAGTCGCTGCGCGCGGCGATGCTGGAGGTGCTGACGGCCGAGTACGTCGAGGTCGCGCGCGCCAAGGGGCTGGGCGAGGGCCGTGTGCTGCTCAAGTACGTGCTGCGCGGCGCGCTCGTGCCGGTCGTGACGATCCTCGCGGTCAACATCGGCTGGCTCGTCAGCGGCAGCGTGATCGTCGAATCGGTGTTCTCGGTGGCCGGGCTGGGCATGCTGCTCGTGCACGCGGTGTCGACGCGCGACTACCCGGTGATCCAGGGCCTCACGGTGGTGTTCGCGGTGCTGGTGCTGGCGGTGAACCTGCTTGCCGATCTCGCCTATGCGCTGATCGATCGCCGCGCGCGCGTCGCATGAGTCTGTCGCCCGACGCCCCGACACCGCTCGACGGCGTGGCGGCCGCCGCACCGGCCGCGTGGCGCGCCGAGGTCGCGCGCTGGACCCCGTCGCTGTGGGTCGGCGCGGCGCTGCTGCTGGGGCTCGTGCTGGCCGGGATCGGCGCGCCGTGGCTCACGCCGTGGGATCCGCTGCGGCAGGACTACGGCGCCGCGCTGCAGGCCCCCAGCGCGGCGCACTGGTTCGGCACCGACTCGCTCGGGCGCGACGTGTTCGCGCGCGCGCTGTACGCCATCCGCATCGATCTCGCGATCGGCTTCTGGACGACCTACGTGCCGATGGCGATCGGCGTGCTGATCGGCGCCTACGCGGGGCTGGTCGGCGGCCTCTTCGACACCGTGCTGATGCGTGTGATCGACGTCGCGCTCGCGCTGCCGTTTCTCGTGCTGATCATCGTGATCCTCGCCATCCTCGGTCCCGGCACCCGCAACATCTACATCGCCGTGTTCCTGGTCGGCTGGACGATGTACGCGCGGCTCGCGCGCGCCGAGATGCTGGTCGAGCGCGAGAAGGACTACCTGCTCGCGGCGCGCACGCTGGGCTACTCGCGCACCCGCGTGCTGCTGCGCCACGCGCTGCCGAACATCCTCAACGCGTCGATCGTGTTCTCGGTGTCGGACTTCATCCTCAACATCCTGCTCGTGTCGGGGCTGTCGTTCCTCGGGCTGGGGGTGCCCCCGCCGACGCCGGAGTGGGGCGCGATGGTGGCCGACGGCAAGGCCTTCATGCAGCAGGCGTGGTGGATCGCGACGCTGCCGGGGCTGGTGATCGTGCTGACCGGCGTCGCGCTCTCGCTGATCGGCGACGGCCTCACGCATCGCCTCGGCGACCGGCACGTGACGGGGCATTGATGCGCGCCGCCGCCGTCGCGGACGCCGCCGCCCCGAACGCGGCCGTCGCCGCCCAGAACGCGGCTGTCGCCGCCCCGCTGCTCGACGTGCAGGGCCTCGATGTCGTGTTCCGCACGGCCCGCGGCACGGTGGCGGCCAGCCGCGGCGTGAGCCTCGCGCTCGGCGCCGGGGAGACGCTGGGTCTTGTCGGCGAGTCCGGCAGCGGCAAGTCGGTGCTGTGCCGCGCGGTGCTGCGGCTGCTGCCGTCGCCGCCGGCGCAGGTCAACGCGACGCGGCTCGCGTTCGACGGCATCGACCTGCTCGCGTTGCCCGAGGCGCGGATGCGCGCGCTGCGCGGCACTTCGATCGCCATGGTGTTCCAGAACCCGATGACCGCGCTCAGTCCGCTGTGGCCGGTCGGCGACCAGGTCACCGAGGGGCTGCGCGTGCACCGCGGCCTCGGGCGCGCGCAGGCGCGCGAGGTCGGCATCGAGCTGCTGCGGCGCACCGGCATCCCCGACCCGGCGAAGCGCTACGCGGATCTGCCGTGGCAGTGGTCGGGCGGCATGCTGCAGCGGGCCGTGATCGCGATGGCGACCGCGTGCGGCCCGCGGCTGCTGCTGGCCGACGAGCCGACGACCGCGCTCGACGTGACCATCCAGGCGCAGATCCTCGCGCTGCTCGCGGAACTCCAGCACGAGACCGGCATGGCGCTGGTGCTGGTGTCGCACGACATCGGCGTCGTCGCGCAGACCTGCGACCGCATCGCGGTGATGTACGCCGGCCAGGTCGTCGAGACCGGACCCACTGCGGCCGTGTTCGGCGCCCCGCGCCATCCGTACACGCAGGGGCTGATGCGCTCGACGCCGCGGGTCGATCGCGTCGAAGGCCGGCTCGCCGCGATTCCGGGGCAGCCACCGGACCTCGCGCAGCCGCCGGCCGGGTGCGCGTTCGCGCCGCGCTGCGCGGTCGCGTCGGACGCCTGCCGCGCCACCGCGCCGGTGCTGCGCCCCGTCGCCGCGGGCCACGCCAGCGCGTGTCTGTTCCCCGAGCGGCTCGGATGACGTCGACCGCCATCGCGCCCGACGCCACGGCCGGCACGCCCGACGCCACGGCCGGCACGCCGGACGGCGCCGCGCGCCTCGCGGTGCTCGATGTCGAGGTCACGTTCACCGCCGCGCGCAGCCTGGCCGACCGCATCGCGCGGCGCGCGCCCGCGGCGGTGCGGGCCGTGCGCGGGGTCTCGCTCGACATCGGGCCGGGCGAGACCGTCGGTCTGGTCGGCGAGTCCGGGAGCGGCAAGACCACGCTCGGGCGCGCCATCGTGCAGCTCGCGACGCCCGCGCAGGGCCGCATCCTGTGGCGCGGGCGCGACGTCACCGCGCCCGATCCCGACTGGCAGCGGCGCCTGCGCCGGGAAGTGCAGATGGTCTTCCAGGATCCGTACTCGTCGCTGAACCCGCGCATGACCGTCGCGCAGACGCTCGCCGAAGTGCTGCGCGTGCATGCGGTGGTCCCGGGGCCGGAGGTCGACGCCGAGGTCGTGCGGCTGCTCGCACGGGTCGGCCTGCATCCGTCGCTCGCGCATCGGCATCCGCGCGCGCTGTCGGGCGGGCAGCGCCAGCGGGTCGGCCTGGCCCGCGCGCTCGCCGTGCGCCCGGCGCTGCTGGTGCTCGACGAGCCGGTGGCCGCGCTCGACGTGTCGATCCAGGCGCAGATCCTCAACCTGCTGGCCGATCTGCGCGCCTCGCTCGGGCTGGCGATGCTGTTCGTCGCCCACGACCTGTCAGTGGTGCGTCACGTGTCCGATCGCATCGCGGTGATGTACCGCGGCCGGGTCGTCGAGCAGGGGCGCGCCGACGAGGTGTTCGAACATCCGGCGCATCCGTACACGCGACAGCTGCTGGCCTCGGTGCCGCGCGTCGAGCCGCGCGGTGCACGCGTGGCGCCGGCGGGCGTGCGCACCGGGCTCGATGTCGCGCCACCGGACAGCGGTTGCGCGTACGCACCGCGCTGCCCGCTGGCCGATACCGCGTGCGGCGCGCGCACACCGCGTCCCGTGGCACTGTCGCCGACACATTCCGCGGCCTGCCTGCGCGCCAGTCCGGCCGATTCCTGATCCCGTTCGAGGACCCCCGCAGCATGTGCGACACCTTCGTGGCCCTGGCCGACAGCACGACCGACGGCAGCGTGATGCTCGCCAAGAGCGCCGACACCGAGATCAACGAGGCGCAGCACCTGGTGCGCCTGCCGCGGCGCACGTGGGGTGACGGCGCGCGCGTGCGCGTCACGCACCGAACCATCGCGCAGGCGCCGGTCACGTGGGAGGTCATCCTCGACAAGTCGTTCTGGACCTGGGGCGGCGAGATCGGCTTCAACGAGTGGGGCCTCGCGATCGGTAACGAAGCCGTGTTCAGCCGCGTGCACGAGGCCGGCGACGGCGTGATCCTGATCGACCATCTGCGCCTGATGCTCGAGCGCGCGCGCACCTGCGACGAAGCCGTCGACGTGATCGCCGGACTGCTGGCCGAGCACGGCCAGGGCGGCAACTGCGAGCTGCGCGGCGGCAGTCACTTCGACGGCGGCTTTCTTGTCGCCGACCGCCACGGCGCCGTCGAGATCCAGACCGCCGGGCGCGACTGGGCCGCGAAGCGCGTCGCCGGTGTGGCCGCGATCTCGAACGTGCACGGCATCCGCGCCGACTGGGACCGCGCGTCGTTCGAGGCCGCCGACGCGCAGGCCGGCACGAAGCGCGACTTCCGCGCGACGTTCACCGACGAGACGAAGAGCGCGTGCACCGCGCCGGACACGCGCGCGGCGACGGCGCAGGCATGGCTCGAGGCGCGCCGGGGCCGCATCGACGCCCGCGCGCTGGCGGACCTGCTGCGCCACACCGGCGACTCGCCCGACTACCACCCGATGCAGGGCGATCGGCCGACGCGTATCTGCATGCACGCGGCGCCGTACGACTTCCGCCTGTGGCAGGCGACCGGCGCGATG
>JALORJ010000315.1 GCA_025459035.1 Burkholderiales bacterium | reverse complement strand
GCGTGTGCCGGATCAGGCACTTGCGCGTACCGGCCGGGCGCCACGCCATCAGGAACGAATACTGCATGTAAATTTGTACCCAGTTTTCGTGTCGCTCTGCGTGAAGGTACACAACATGACTGCAGCCGCCCGCCGCCGCGCATCGATCTTCCGCGAGCCCGCGGGCGCCGTTCCGAACAGCCTCGCGCTGGGCTGGACGGCGCTGGCGTGGATCGTGTCGTTCGCGCTGATGGCCGCGCCCTCGGGGTGGGTCGCGGCCGCCGGCGTGCTCCTGTGCACGCACGCGATGGTGCTCGCGGCGTATCTGGTGCACGAGGCCGCGCACTACACGCTGTTCGCATCGCCGGCGGCCAACCGCGCGGTCGGCGAAGCGGCCAGCTTCGTCGCCGGGGCGAGCTACGCGTCGTTCGAGCGCATCCGCCACATGCACCTGCGCCATCACCGCGACCGCGCCGACGTCACCTGCTTCGACTTCAAGGCGCTGATGCGCCGCCGGCCCGCGGTGCGCCGCACGCTCGAGGTGCTCGAGGCGCTGTGGATCCCGGCCACCGAGGTCCTCATGCACCTGCAGGTGGTGTGGCGCCCGTTCTTCGTCGCATCGCAGCGGCGGCACCTGCCGCGCGCGGCCGCGATGCTCGCCCTGCGCGGGGCACTGCTCGTCGCGCTGGGGCTCGCGTCGCTGCAGGCACTGCTGCTGTACTTCGTCGCGGCCGGACTGCTGCTGCACGTGCTGAACTTCTTCGACGCGTTCCATCACACGTTCGAGCAGTTCTTCGCCGAGGCGGACACCCCGGTCCCCGCGGGCGAGCGCGACCGCGCGTACGAGCAGGCCAACACGTACTCCAACGTGATCTCGACGCGCTGGCCGTGGCTCAACCTGCTGACGCTGAACTTCGGCTACCACAACGCCCACCACGAGCGCGCGGCGGTGCCGTGGTACCGCCTGCCCGCGCTGCACGCCGAGCTGCACGGCGACCTCCCGGCCGCGGCGCTGCTGCCGCTGCGCGAACTGCTCGTCACGTGGGTGCGCCACCGCGTGCGGCGGGTCGCGTGCGACGACTACGGCACGCTCGGCACCGGTCGCGGTCGCGCCGACACGCTTGTCGGTGCGCACGGCGTGTCGTTCCTCACCGTCGTCTGATCCCCACCCGAGGTACCCGAGATGCGTCGACTCTGCCGATACCGCGCCGCCCTTCTGCTGTGCGCGCTCCTGGTCGGCGCGACACACGCGTCGGCCGCCACACGCGCGGTGAAGCTCGGCGTCGTCACCTGGATCGGCTACGGCCCGCTCTATGTGGCCGAAGCGCTCGACCTGTGGAAGCCCTACGGCCTGAAGGTGACGTTGCAGAACTTCCCCGATCCGGCCGTGCTCCCCGGCGCGATCCGCAGCGGTGCGCTGGCGGGCGGACTGCTGACGTACGACCAGCTGATCGGCCAGGTCGCGAAGGGCGATCCGATGCGCGCGGTGATGCCGCTCGACTTCTCGAACGGGGGCGACGCGGTCGTGGCGACCACGGACCTGAAGGACCTGCGCGCGATCAAGGGACAGAAGATCGCGTTCGCGCCGCTGTCGCCGTCGGACTTCCTGCTGTCGTTCGGGCTGCGCAAGGCGGGGCTGTCCGATCGCGACATCGTGGCCGTCGGCACCGGTCCGGAGGCCGTTCCCGCGGCGCTCGCATCGGGGCAGCTCAAGGTCGGCGTGACCTACGAACCGATGGTGTCGCAGATCGTCGCGGCCGACGGTGGCCGTCGCTTCCACGTGATCTTCTCGTCGAAGGACGCGCCGGGCCTGCTGTCCGACGTGCTCGACGCACTCGAGCGCATGCGCACGCAGCCTGCGCAGACCGCGAAGCTGATCGGCAAGGCACTCGGCATCTCCGCCGACGAGGTGATCGCTCAGCAGACGGCGATCCACGCGCTGACGCTGACCGAGATGCAGACGGCGTTCACGCCCGGCACGACACCGGAGTCGTTCTTCACGGCCTGCGCGGCGATCGCGGAGATCCTCGCGGACAAGGGCCAGATTGCGCGTCGCCCCCGATGCGAGGACACGCTGGATCGGCGCTTCATCGACGCCGCGCTGCAACGCCGATGAGCCTCGCGTCCGCGGCGGCGCCGGTGCCGCCCGCGTACCACGGGGTGTGGCGACGCACACTGCTGCGTGTCCCCGGACAGCCCGACGACACGACGTCCGAGGTGTGGTGGCTGCAGACGCAGCGCTGGCACGCCGACCTGCGCGTGCGCGCCGACCGGCCGATGATCCCGGGAGATGCGTCGCTCGCGACGCTCGATCGCGCAGCGCTGACGGCGCTCGCCGAGCACAAGGGCTTCGCCGGGGTGACGACGGTCGACGGCGACGTCTGCCGCTGGCATCGCCGCGTCGACTTCCAGCCCCCGTCGGGCTGGCCGGACGTCGGTCGCATGCAGTTCGAGACCCCGGAGCGCGCGCTCGAATTCGGCGTCGAGCAGGACTACTTCGAGATCTGGGAACGCCTGCCGGGAAGCGCCGGACCGGTGCAGGCGCTCGAGGCGATCGACGCCACCCGTCCGACGTGGCTGCTGCGCGCCGGGACGTACGTGATGCGCGTGCGCCCGCGCCGCGACACGCTCGCGACGCACCGCGACGGACTGACCGCGCTGGCGGCCGACGTCGACGACGCGACGCTGCGCACGTGGCTCGACTTCGAACTGTCGTTCGCGGGCTTCGACGCACAGGGCCGCTGCACGATCCAGCGCTCGACGCTGCCATGGCTCGAAGGCCGCGCGATCGACGAAGCCGACGCACTGACCGTGACGGACGCTGGCGCCTCGGCGCTCGCCGCGCGCCACTGGCGCGTGCTCGACTGAACACGGACCGCGCGGCGCACAGGCGCCGCGCGGCCCCGGTCAGACCACGGTCAGGGTCACCGGCACGTTGTTGCGCGTGGCGTTCGAGTACGGACACACGAGATGCGCCGCATCGACGATCGCCCGCACCGCGGCGGCGTCCATGCCGGGGACGTGGATCGCGAGTTCCACCTCGATCGCGAAACCGGTCGGAATCGGCCCGATGCCGACCGTCGCGGTGATCTGCGCGTCGTCGGGAAGCTTCACCTTCTGCTATCCGGCGACGAAGCGCATCGCGCTCAGGAAGCACGCCGCGTAGCCGGTCGCGAACAGCTGTTCGGGGTTGGTCCCGGGAAGGCCGCCCCCGCCCAGCGCCTTCGGTGTCGTCAGCTTGACGTCGACGATGCCGTCGGACGAGCGCGCATGGCCTTCGCGGCCACCTGTGGCGGTCGCGGTCGCGCGGTACAGCACGTTCGGATGATCCATGGTCGGGCTCGAGGTGGGTGGGCGGACAGGCAGCGCACTGGCAGTGCAGTGTGCGGACATCGTGCGCGGCACACGTGCCCACGTGCAGGGTGCGTGATCGAGACCCCGGCGCCGAGCCCCGCGATGCGGTCGCCCGCGGGGAGCGCGCCAGGCGCGCGTCCGGAACGTACCGCGTGATGCCTGCGGCAGCGATGTCACGCGCGCCACTGCTGCCGCGGGCATGGCCCGCGGGGGCTCACAGACCGTCCGGGTTGCCCTTCAGCACGGTGCCCGTGCCCTGCACCTTGTCGTCCTTGATCCAGCGCACCTGGTCGCCACGCACGGCGGCTTCCCAGCAGTCCTTCGGCTGACCGGGGTAGTACCAGCACATCGTGTTGCCCTCGATCGTCCACTTCGCGCGGTAGTCCTTGCCGTGGACCGTGCCGTCGGGCGCGTACCACTCCGTGTAGCGCCCGGAGGCGTCCATCGAACCGGTGACGGTGTTGCCGGCGACCGTGCTGCGCAGAACGGCGCCGGTCGAGCGCTTCGGCGCCGCGGCCTCCGCGATCGGAAGCGCTGCGGCAAGGTTGACGACGATGATCGCCGCGGCGGCGAACGACACGGGCGCGAGACGACGGTCAGGGTTCATCGACGGGACTCCGTGGAGGCAGGCGGCGAGTGTGACCGATACCCGGACCGCAGCGTTCGCGCCCGGCGCGCGGTCAGCGTGGCGGCGTGCCACCAGCGGTCACACGCGGCGGTGAGCCCGGCCAGCGCGACGAGGTCGTCGCGGTTGTGCGCGAGCACCCGCGCGAGGCCGTCGCCGTCCGCGTGGGTGAGCCAGCGCTGCCACGCCGCCGGCACCTCGGCGCCGGGCAGATCGTCACCGCGCACGATGCCGAGCAGGCGCTGCGCGGCGGTCTGCAGGCGACAGTCGGCCCAGTCGGCATCGGCCAGCCAGCGCCGGGTCGCGTGCAGCAGGTCGGCATGCGGACGGTCGTCGAACGGGTCGGGCAGGCGCAGCAGCGCGTGCCGCGCACGCAGCAGCGGCACGTCGTAGCTGCGGCCGTTCCACGTGACCAGCGCCGCGGCTGGATCGAGCGCCGCGCGTACCTGCGCCAGCAGCGCCGGCTCGGCCGCCCATGCGGTCGCGAGCCACTGCGTCACGTCGACCCCCGCAGGCCCGACGGTCGCGATCCCGATCACGAACGCGAACGTGCCGCTGCCGCCGAGCCCGGTGGTCTCGGTGTCGAGCAGCAGCGTGCGCACGCGCGGCGCGTCGATCGACCGATACCGATCGAGCGGAAGCCGCCAGTGCGCGGACGCATCCGCGGTCGGCGCCACCGGTGCGCGCCGCACGGCGCACGCGGCGGCGCCTGCCACCGCTTCAGCGTGCGACCTGTCGCGGTGCGGGCACGGTGCCGGCATGCCGTCGAGGGCGACATCAGGGGCCATGTCAGGGGCCGCATCGGACGGCACCGGCAGCGCGACGCGGCTGCGCACACGCCACAGGTCGTGGTCGAGCGGCTCGACGCCGGGCATCGCGGCGAGCGCCGCGCGCCCGGCAGCGCGATCGGCGACCGCGCGCGGCGGCGTGCGCGTGCGGCTGGCGAGACGCGCAAGACGCGTCGCGAGATCGGCCGCAGGCGCCGCCGGAGCGATCAGGGTCGGCAGATCGGCCGACGCGGCCGGCGCACGCGCGCCCCCGGCGCGAGGCATCGGACCCGCCACGGCAGCCCACGGCGCGGCGCCCGACACCGTCGGGCCCGGACGGGCACCGGCGTCGCCGAGGCGCGCCAGCCGCGTCGCCAGCGATCGCGACGGCGCCGGGACGGTCATCGCGCAGCCGTCGCAGGCGCCATGACCGACGCCAGCGGCGGCGCGGCCTCGGCGCCGAGCAGCACGAGCACTGCCAGTGCAGCGCGGCGCGCGTCGAAGCGCTGGCGCGGCAACGGCG
>JALORJ010000031.1 GCA_025459035.1 Burkholderiales bacterium | reverse complement strand
GGGCGCCGAGCCAGCGGTCGAGCGTGCCCAGCAACCCGCCGCGCGCGACCATGACCAGCCCGATCAGCAGCACGCCCAGCCAGAACTGCCACCAGCGCGGATCGGCGTCGGCGAAGGCCTCGTGCGCGACCAGGAACACGATCGCGCCGAGCATCGCGCCGTACAGGCGCCCGAGCCCGCCGATCGCGCCCATCAGCAGCAGGTCGGCCGAGCGCGGGAACGACAGCACGTCGAGCCCGACGAACTGCGTGGTCTGCGTGAGCACCGCGCCGGCCGCGCCGGCGAGCACCGCCGCGAACGTCCACACCGTGCGCAGATGGCGCTCGACCGGGGCGCCGAGCGCGTGCATGCGGCCGGTGTTCTCGCGCACGCCGCGCAGGGCCAGTCCCGTGGGCGAGCGCACGAGGCGGCGTGCGGCGACGAACCCGACGACCAGCACCGCGCCGGCATACGCGTACGCGGCGCGGCCTTCGAGGTCGAAGGCGAAGCGGCCGAGCACCGGGCCGATCTCGAAGCCCGACAGCCCGTCGGCGCCGCCGGTGAACGGCAGCTGGTTGGCAGCCTCGCCCAGCAGCAGCGCGAAGCCGAGCGTCAGCATCAGGCGCGTCAGATCGGCGCCGCGCACGACCAGAAACCCGGTGGCCCAGCCGACGGCACCGGCCGCCGCAGCCGCGACCACGAGCCCCGCGACCGGGTCGTGCAGGCCGTGCAGCGCGACGAGCCCGGCCGCATACGCGCCGACGCCGAAGAACGCGGCGTGCCCGAGCGACAGGATGCCGGCCACCCCGAGCACGAGGTCGAACGACAGCGCGAGCAGCATCGTGGCGAGGATCTGACTGCCAAGCAGCCAGCGGTCCGGGACCGCGAAGCCCGCGACGACCGGAAGTGCCCAGAACAGCACGACCCCGACCCGCGTGAGGCTCATGCCGGACCCGAGGCTCACGCCCGTCCCCGCGCGAGCGCGACGAGCCCCTGCGGCCGCGCGAGCAGCAGCGCGATCAGCGCGGTCCACGTGACGAACGCGCCGGCCTGCGGCACGAAGTACTTGCCCAGCACGTCGACAATGCCCAGGCCCAGCGCGAGCAGCAGCGGGCCGCGCAGCGTGCCCGCCCCGCCGGCCGCGACGACGGTCAGCACGATCACCAGCGTGCGCAGCGGAAACGTCGGGTCGAGCCCCATCAGGTCGATGGCGAGCGCTCCGCCGAGACCGGCGAGCCCGCAGCCCGCGGCGAACGCGATCGCGAACACGCGCCCGACCGCGATGCCCAGCCCGCGCGCCGCCGTCGCGTGATCGACCGCCGCGCGCAGCTGCGCCCCGAAGCGCGTACGCGCCACGGCCAGTCCGAGGGCGGCCGTCAGCACGGCCCCGAACGCCAGCAGGAACACGCGATAGCGCCCGAGCTCGATGCCGGCGCCGAGCGCCCACTGGCCGCGCAGGAACGCCGGCAGCGCGACCGGCTGCTGCTGCGGGCCGAAGGCCCACGTCGCCGCGCCGACCGACACGAACACCAGCCCGATCGAGAACAGCAGCTGCTCGAGGTGCGCGGCCGCGTACAGGCGCCGGTAGAGCGTGGCTTCGAGCACGGCGCCGACGGCGGCACTCGCCGCGAACGCCGCCGGCAGCGTCGCGAGAAACGGCCAGCCGGCGTCGCGCATCAGCACGACGGCCGTGTAGCCCCCGAGCATCGCGAAGGCGCCGTGCGCGAGGTTGACGAAGTTCATCAGCCCCAGCGTCACCGACAGCCCGACCGACAGCAGGTACAGCAGCACGCCGTACGCGAGGCCGTCGAACACGAGCACCGCCAGCGTCGCGGTCACGGGCGCGCTCGCGAGAGCGGAGGGCGGCAGCGGCGCCGGACGTCAGGCGACGTCGGCGCGCACGTCCGCGAAGCGGTCGAACTCGACGTTGAACAGGCGCCCGTCACGCTTCTCGACGCGGCGCACGTAGACGGTCTGCGTGATGTCGCGCGTCGCGGCGTCGAGCGTCACCGGCCCGCGCGGGCTGTCGATGCGCAGCCCCTTCATCGCGCCGATCAGCGTGTCGCCGTCGGCCACACCGCGGGTGCGCTCGAGCGCGGCCCACAGCGCGTTCATCGCGTCCCAGCTGGCGACCGAGACCTGGTTCGGCCGCGTCTTCGCACCGTAGGCGTCGGTCCAAAGCTTCACGTAGGCGCGGTTGAGCGGCGAGTCGTGCGCCATCGACCAGTGGTGCGTCGTGATCGTGCCGAGTGCCGCGTCGCCGATCGCGTCGATCGACGCGTCGTCGGTGACGTCGCCGGTCGCGAGCAGGCGGATGCCGGCGGCCTTCAGGCCGCGCTCGTCGAAGCCCTTCATGAACGCGATCGCGGGTTCGCCCGACGGCAGGAAGACGAACACCGCGTCGGGCTTCGCGTCCTTGAGCTTCTGCAGGAACGGCGCGAACTCGGGGTTCTTCAGCGGCACGCGCACGGCATCGGCGAGCTGGCCGCCGGCGGCCTCGAAGGCCTTGCGAAACGCGGTCTCGGCATCGATGCCGGGCGCGTAGTCGGACACGAGTGTCGCCGCGCGCTTCACGCCGTTCTTCGCGGCCCACTGCCCCATCGGCGCCGACACCTGCGGCAGCGTGAACGACGTGCGGGCGATGTACGGCGACTTCTGCGTGACGCCGGCGCTGGCGGCGTTCATCACCAGCATCGGCAGCTTCGCCTGGGTGGCCACCGGCGCGGCCGCGACGGCGTTGGGCGTGAACGCGAAGCCGGCCAGCACGTGCACCTTGTCGCGGGTCGCCAGTTCGATCGCGAGGCGCTTCGCGACGTCCGGCGCGGGGCCGGTGTCGTCCTTCAGCAGCAGCTCGACGCGCCGCCCCGCGACGCTGTCACCGCGCTGGCGCAGCCACAGCCGCACGCCGTTCTCCATCTGGTGCCCGAACTCCGCGAACGGGCCCGACAGCGTCACGATCAGCCCGATGCGCAACGGCTCGTCGGGCGCCGCCTGTGCAAGCCGCGACGCGAGACCCGTGAGCGGCAGCGCGCCGAGCCCGGCCAGCACGCGACGGCGCGAGCGGGCCGCCATGTCGGCGGGAGTGCCGCGCTGCGGGTCGACGGGGAACGCGTTCGAGACGGGATCGGACATCGGGATCTCCTTGTGCAGGTATTGATCGCGGCGCCGCTGGCGGCGCGCTGCGACGAGACGTCGGGGCTGCCGGGCGTGCTCAGGCCGCGTCGGGCTGACGCGACGGCTCGGCGGCCTGGAACGCCGGCAGCGCGCGGCACGCGGCGTCGATGCGCACGATCGTCGGGAACGGCGTGAGGTCGACGTCGAAGCGGCGCGCGTTCGCGACCTGCGGCACCAGCACGACGTCGGCGAAGCCCGGGGTGTCGCCGTGGCAGAACGTGCCGGTCGCGGGCTCGTGCGCCAGCCGCGCTTCGAGCGCCTCGAAGCCGGTGGCGACCCAGTGCCGGTACCACGCGTTCTTCTGTTCCTCGGACACGCCGAGCACGTCGGTCAGGTAGCGCAGCACCCGCAGGTTGTTCAGCGGATGGATCTCGCAGGCGCTGATCAGGGCCAGCGATCGCACGCGGTTGCGCGCCGCGGGTTCGGTCGGCAGCAACCGCGGCTCGGGATGGGTCTCGTCGAGCCACTGCAGGATCGCGAGCGACTGGTACAGCAGCGTGCCGTCGTCGGTCTCGAGCACCGGCACGAGCGACTGCGGATTCATCGCGGCGAAGGCCGGGGCGAACTGCTCGCCCTTCGCCAGATGCACCGACACGTAGTCGTACGCGAGGCCCTTGAGCGCGAGCCCGATGCGTACGCGGTAGGCGGCGGAACTGCGGAAGTAGTTGTGCAGCTTCATGCGATGTCCTCGGCAGCAGCGAGTGCGTCGTGCAGCGGGCGCCGCCTTGCGAGCAGCCCGGCGGCGGTGACCATGTCCTCGGTGTCGTCGAACGCGGGCACGCCGGCGGCGGCGAGCTGCGCGAACCATTCGGGCCCGGCGTCGAGCGTGCCCATCATCGAGTGCAGCAGCGGCAGCGGGCTGTCCTGCGCGAGCGTGCACAGCGTGCGCACGACGGCCGCGCCGTCGACCATGAACGGGATCACGTGGATCATCAGGATCGCGTCGACGTGGCCGACGAGCGTGTCGAGCGCGATGCGCAGCGCCGCGCCGAAACGGTCGTCGCGGGCGTCGGCCAGCAGGTCGACCGGGTTGGCGACCGCCGCTTCCGGTGGCATCGCGGCGCGCAGCGCCGCCGCGGTGGTGTCGGGCAGCGCGACGACGTCGAGCCCGACCGCGACCGCGCGGTCCGCGGCGAGCACGCCGGGCCCGCCGGAGTTCGACAGGATCAGCACGCGCGGACCGATGCCTCGCGGAAAGCGCGCGAGCACCTTGCCGGCGAGCGCGAGCTCGCGCAGCGAGTCGACGCGCAGCACCCCGGCATCGCGGCAGAAGGCATCGGCGGCGGCGGGGTCGAGCGCGCGCGATCCGGTGTGGCGCCACGCCGCGTCGCGCCCCGGCGGCGTGCGCCCCGCGACCAGCGCCGCGACCGGCCGCGTCGCCGACACCGCGCGTGCGATGGCAAGAAACCGCGCGGTGTCGCCGAAGGTCTCGGCGTAGAGCAGCACCGCGCCGCAGCGCGGATCGCGGCCCAGCCAGTCGACGTGGTCGGCGAGGTCCAGGTGCATCGCGTTGCCGACCGACACGACCGCGCCGAGCGCGACGTGGTCGCGCCGGCTCGCGGTGATCATCTCCTCGGCGACGGCGCCGGACTGCGACACCAGCGCCACCGGGCCGCCGCGCGGCACGTCGCGGAAGAACGTCACGGCGAAGCGGCGCTCGGGGTCGAACAGGTTCACGATCCCCGCGCAATTGGGGCCGCCGACGACGAGGTCGTGCTCGACGGCCAGCGCACGCAGCTGCGCATCGCGCGCGGCGCCGTCGGCGCCGGCCTCGGCGAATCCCCCGGGCAGGATCATCAGCCGCCGATGGCCCGACGCGGCGGCCTCGCGCACGACATCGAGGATCGCGTCGGGGCGCACGAGCACCGCCACCAGATCGCACGGCGGATCGACCTCGGCCAGCGTGCGCGCGACCGGCCGTCCGAACAGCACGCCGCCCTTCGGGTTGACCGGCACGACGCGACCGGGCCAGCCGCAGACCTCGAGCAAGTTGCGCAGCACCGCACCGCCCGAACTGGTGGGTCGATCGCCGGCGCCGACGATCGCGACGCTCGCGGGGCGGTGGAACGCGTCGAGCGCAGCGGCAGCCGACGGCGATGCAGTGGTGGCGGCGCTCACGCGGCGGCCTCGACCGCGGTCGTCCCGCGCAGCCGTCCGCGGATGCGCACGAGCGCGTCGGGCGCACCGAAGCCGCCCGCCTTGGTGACGAGCGGCAGCGTGCGGCCGGCCACGACCAGACGCGCCACGGCGATGCCGGGCAGCAGCTCCGCGAGCACGTCGACCTGCGGCTGCCCGGCGGCGCGCAGCAACGCGACGGCGGTGTCGCCACCGGTCGCGACGATCGCGCCGACCGGCCGCGCATCGACCAGTGCCAGCGTGCCGTGGGCGAGTCGTGCCGCGACCGCGGCCGCATCGGCGCCGTCGCGCTCGGCGCCGCGCGTCGCGCGCAGCACGAGATCCCCCGCCGGCAGACCGCCGGCCGGCACGTGTCCGTCGGGCGCGTCGATCACGTCGACGCCGGCCATCGCCAGTCGCTCGGCCTGCACGCGCGAGGCCTCGGCGCGCGACCCGATCACGAACAGCAGCGGCGCGTCGATCGGTGCGAGCCCCCCGGCGACCGACGCCGCGTCGGCCCACGCGCGCGCGAGCGCCGCGGTGAGCCCGGCCGACCCGGCAAGCAGCACGTCGGCGCCGCGCGTCACGTGGGTGGCGGCGATCGTGTCGAGCGTCGCGTCGTCGGTCGCGTCGAGCACCTCGCAGTCGTGCACGCCGGCGTGGCGCAGCGCTGCGGCCAGCGGCTGCGCGAGCGCAGGCGACAGCGCGTCGCGCGCGAAACCGGTGTCGCGCAGCGGCGTGCCGTGGACGCGCACGTCACCGCCCACGACGGTGCGGCCCTGGGCCGGAAACGCGGTCGCGCACACGAGCGTCGTGCGCCCGCTGCAGTCGCGCAGCGCCGCCAGTTCGGCGACGACCGGACCGCGCAGCGTCGAGTCGACCTTCTTCACGACGATGTCGAAGCGCGCCCCGTCCGCCGCCGCCCACGCGTCGCGCACACGCTGCGCGGCCGCCGGCGGCGAGAGGTGGCGCGACTCGGTGTTGACCGCGACGACCGCAGCAGCGGACGCCGCGGCGGCGTTGCCGGCCTCGGGCAGCGCGATGCAGGCGGTGGCGATGCCGCGCGACGCGAACGGGCCGGCCGCATCGAGCGCGCCGGTCAGGTCGTCGGCGACGATCAGCAGGCGCGGCATCGCGGGCGCGCGCGGCGACGGCACGGCCGGCGGTGGCGCGGCCGGGGCTCAGGCCGCGACGGCACGGCCGGTCATCTTCTGCGCGTAGCGGATCGCCGCGAGCATGTTGGTCGCATCGGCCTTGCCGGTCCACGCGATGTCGAACGCGGTGCCGTGATCGACCGACGTGCGACGGATCGGCAGGCCCAGCGTCACGTTCACGGTCTCGTCGAACGCGATCAGTTTCGTCGGGATGTGCCCCTGGTCGTGGTACTGCGCGATCACGAGATCGAACTCGCCGCGCAGCGCGCGATGGAACACGGTGTCGCCCGGGATCGGCCCCCGCGCGTCGATGCCCTCGGCCTGCGCGGCGGCCACCGCGGCGTCGATGCGCTCGACTTCCTCGGTGCCGAAGATGCCGCCTTCGCCGCAGTGCGGGTTGAGGCCCGCGACCGCGATGCGCGGCCGCGCCACGCCCAGGCCGACGTAGTGCCGGTGGCCGGTGCGGATGGTGTCGAGCACGCGCTGCGTCGTGGCGCGCTCGGTCGCGCCCTTCAGGCTCACGTGGGTCGACACGTGCAGCGCGGACAGCTTCGGCCCCGCCAGCAGCATCCACGACTGCTTCGTGTCGGTGAGCGTGGCCAGCAGTTCGGTGTGACCGTCGAAGTGATGGCCGGCGGCGTGCAGCGCGCCCTTGTTCAGCGGCGCCGTCACGATCACCGCGATGTCGCCGGTCTGCGCGAGCTGCACCGCGCGCTCGATGTAGCGGTACGCGGCTTCGCCTCCGGCCGGCGTGAGCTTGCCGTCCTGCAGCGTGTCGATGCCGTCGGTCGCGACGTGCACGACCGGCACGACGCCGGGCGCGGGGTCGAGCGTGGCGGTGTCGTACGCGAGGCCCGCGCCGACCACGCCGTCGGCGCGGCGCACGAGATCGACGTTACCGACGATCGCGATGCGCGAGCGTTCGGCCGGCGGCAGCGACGCCAGCGCCTTCACGGCGATCTCCGGCCCGATGCCGGACGGGTCGCCGAGCGTGATGCCGAGGCGGGCGGGAGCGGCGGTCGGTGCGTTCATCGTCGGTGTCCTCCTGCGCGCAGGGCGGCGGGCGATCGGTGGGCAGGCGACGCGGTCATTGCGGCGGATCGAGCTGGAGCCGGACGTCGCCTGCGCGCGCCGGAGCGAAGCCCATGCCGTCGAACAGCTGCACCGCCTCCTCGACGAGCGCGACGTTGGTGGTGTCGGTGCCCAGCGGCATGTCCTCGAGGCCGACACGCACGTGACCGCCTTCGGCGAGCGCGCGCGGAATCAGCGGGCGCACGTCGACCCCGAGGCCGCCGAGCATCCACGCGGCCCCGGGCGCGATGCGGTCGATCAGCTCGAGGTACGCGGTCAGCGCGAAGTCCTCGGGCGGGAAGCCGAAGCTGAAGTCCGACGAGAACATCAGGCGATACAGCGGCGTCGGGCAGCCGGTGCGCCAGTGCAGCGCCGCGCCCAGGCGCAGGAAGCCGGGCTCGTAGATCGCGTAGGCCGGATGGAAGCCCAGACGCCGCGCCATGCCGAGCGCGTGGCGCACGTCGGGTTCGGGGTTGGCGTAGACGAAGCCGGGGATGTCCTGCTGCAGCTGGTCCCAGTGCGTGATGTTGGTCGAGCCCGGATCGATCGCGGCCCATTCGAGCAAGCCGCGCAGCGCGAGCTGCTCGAGGTGCGCGAAGCGCTGCTGCGCGTCGAGCGGACGGTCGCCGGCCGATGCGTCGCCGACGAACGGGATGGTCGGGTAGACGATCGCGTCGACCTGCTGGCGCACGCCGCCGATGATCTCGGCATAGGTCTCCCAGCGATCGTCCTGACGGCCGGTGTCGGGGTCGTAGGCGTGCACGTGCACGATCGCGGCGCCCGCGTGCACGCACGCGACGGCGTCGGCGACGATCTCGTCGACCGTGATCGGGATGTTCGGCTGGCGCCCCCGGCCCCACGGGCCGTTGACCGCCACCTCGATCCAGCGGCGCACGGGCTCGGGCGCGGCGGCTTGCGTGGCGGCGGCTGCGATGTCCTGGCTCAACGTCTCCTCCTTGCCTGTCCGGTGATCCCGCGCGTCGCGGGGGGCCGGATTGTCGCCGAGGCCCGTGACGGGCCCGCGGTCGTCGGGTGTTCAACTCAGCGGCGGCAGCACCTTCACCTCGAGGGCCGGCAGACCCGTCACCATCGCGCGCATCGCGTCGCCCGGGATGACCGCGGCGACGCCGGCCGGCGTGCCGGTGAAGATCAGGTCGCCGGGCACGAGACGGTAGTAGCGCGACAGGTACGCGATCGTGTCGGGCACGTTCCAGATCATCTCCGCGAGATCGGCCATCTGCCGCATTGCGCCGTTGACCTCGAGCGTGATCGCGCCGATCGCGAGGTGGCCGATGTCGCTCACCGGATGGATCGGGCCGATCGGCGCCGACTCGTCGAAGCCCTTGCCGAAGTCCCAGGGGCGCCCGAGGTCGCGTGCGGCGAGTTGCAGGTCGCGGCGTGTCATGTCGAGCCCGACCGCGTAGCCCCAGACGTGCGCGAGCGCGGCCTCGGGCGCGATGTCGTGGCCGGCGCGACCGATGGCCACCACCAGTTCGACCTCGTGGTGGTAGTTCGCCGTCCCCGGCGGGTAGTGCACGTCGCGCCCGTCCGTGACCACGGCGTCGGCGGGCTTGAGGAAGAAGAACGGCGGCTCCTTGTCCGGGTCCTTGCCCATCTCGCGCGCATGCGCCGCGTAGTTGCGACCGACGCAGTAGATGCGGTGCACGGGAAAGCGGTCCGCGCGCCCCGCGACGGGCACGGTGACGGGGGCGGGCGCGGGCACGACGAGGGCAGCGGTCACGACAGGGCGGACTCCGTGAGGGGCGATCAGAACAGGTGCAGCACGCCGTCGACGATGCCCAGCGGCCAGCGCCCGGCTTCGAACAGGCCGAACTTGCGCAGGAACAGGTGCTCCGGACCGACGTCGGCCAGCTTCGCGAGCATGCGGCAATGCGACGCGACGCTCGCGGCGCCGGCCGCGACGCGGATCAGCGCCGGATCGGACAGCCCGCTGCGGGCGGCGACGACCGCAGCCGCGCCGTGGATGACGTCGTGCTCGACGCCGGCACCGATCTGCAGCCGCTCGAACATCGCGGCCTGCCCGAGCTTCGCGATGCACACGGCCGTGAGGCGGGTGCGCTCCGACTCCTCGCGTTCCCACCACAGCGGGTCCCAGCCCGGGTGACGCAGGATGCGCTCGGCGTGCGCCCACGACGCGACGGGATCGATGCGCACGCTGGCCGGCAGGCCGAGCGCGTCGAGGTACGAACGCGCATCGGTGCGGTCGGACGCCTCGAGCGGCAGGCCGCACGCCGAGAACCAGCCGACGCTCGACAGCCCGTGGCCGATCGTGTCGGCGCTCACGCGAGACGCTCCTCGCGCCACAGATGCAGCGCCTGCTGGACCGGTCGGTCGGAGAACGCGAACAGCACCGTCTCGCGCGCCGCGTGCAGGCTCGTGGCCTGCCACGACGGCGCCACGAACGTGTCGTGCGGCGCGAACGTGAACACGTGGTCGCCGATGCGGGCCTCGCCCTCGCCCTCGATGCAGTGGAAGACGGTGCCGTCGGTGGCCCGGCGCGGGCGACCGTCGAAGCCGGCCGGCAGCCACTGCACCGTGGTGCCGATGGTCGGGATCGCCGGTCCGCCGGTGGCGGGGTTGACGAACGCGAGGCGGATGCCGTCGTGCGGATCGACGCTGTTCGCGCGGGCGAGCTGCCGCAGCGCGTCGCGCGTGCGGGCGTACGGATAGGCGAACACCGGCGACGTGCCGTGCGCGGGCACGAAGCCCACCGGCATCAGGCCGCTGCCGTAGCGCGCCAGCGCATCGCCTTCGGGGCGCAGCAGCGGCTGCACGTCGTCGCCCAGGTTCTCGGCGAACCCGCAGTCGAGGAAGCGCACGAGCGGGATGTCGAGACCGTCGAGCCACACGACCGGACCGTCGGCGTCGCTGCCGTGGTCGTGCCATGTCCACGACGGCGTGATGATGAAGTCGCCGGGGTGCATCGTGACCCGCTCGCCGTCGACCGCCGTGAACGCGCGCGAGCCTTCGACGACCAGCCGCAGCGCGCTCTGCGTGTGGCGATGGCTGGGGGCGATCTCGCCGGGCAGGATCAGCTGCAGTCCGGCGTACAGCGAGGGCGTGATCGCCGAGCTGCCGGCGAGCCCCGGGTTCTCGAGGATCAGCACGCGGCGCACGGCCTCGCGTGCGGTGATCAGCGTGCCCGACTCGAGCAGCGCGTCGCGCAGATCGGCGTAGCGCCAGCAGTGCGCGACCGCCGGCGAGCGCGGCGCGTGCGGCACGAGCGCCGCCATCGACTCCCACAGCGGCGTCAGGTGCGACGCCGCGATGCGCCGGTAGTAGTCGGCGCGCGCGGCGGTCGGATCGACGGGGGTGTTCATCGCGGGCGGGCGCGGGCGGGCGCGGCGCGGGACGCGGTCAGTGCACCGCCGGCAGTGCCGGCAGTGCCGGCATCTTCAGGCCGAGGTCCTTCTCGACCAGCTCGGTCACGCGCACGAGGAAGTCGGCGCGCATCTCCTCGTTGGAGCGCTGCTTGAGTCCGAAGCGGCGGAACATCTCGTTGTTCTTCGAGCCGGCGGCGCCGAAGAACGCGGGCGTGATCGGCATGTAGCGCTCCAGCGCGGCCTGGACTTCGTCACCGCGCCCGGCATCGACCAGCTCCTGGCAGAAGTCGCGCCCGAACTTCGCGTGGAACTTCTCCTCCGGCATCGTGAGGCGCGCGAGGTTGCGCAGCGGATGGAACGAGCAGTGCAGCAGGTCCTCGACCTGCAGCACCTCGGCATAGTCGGCGACCGCCTTGATCACGCAGAACTCGGCCCAGGTGCGCAGATCGAACTCGAAGATCGACAGCGGCTTCTTGACCGCCGGGTCGAGGCGCTCGGGCGCGATGCCGAGCTCGTCCGCGAGGCCCTTGAAGCGAACGTGGTGGTGGTACTCCTCCATCGCGACGCGACAGGTGAGCCACTTCGCGTACGGCGTCGGCGCCAGGCGGATCGCCGGCTCGTCGAAGACCTGCGCGCCGTGCAGCTCGTTGACCGCGTGGCTCACGACGATCTTCTCGACCGCGACGCGGTACTCGGGCGGCTGCGTCGCGATCTCCGCGACGGTCTTGACGTCGACGACAGGCGCATGCGCGGCGGCAGCGGACGAGCGGGCGGGGGCGACGGTGGTCATGGCAGGCACTCCGTATCAGGAATCGAGAACGGGCTCGGTGTCGAACAGTTCGAGATCGGTGGTCAGGTCGGTCACGTGCGGCGCGAACCCGGCCGCGAGCTGCGCGAGCAACGTACGGGGGTCGTGCGCACTGGCGGCGTCGCGGACGTGGCGCTGCGCCGGCCGCGGTTGCGAGAACAGGAAGGTCTCGTGCCCGCGCACGCCGAAGAGCTGGCCGCTGAAGCGGTTGGCGTCGGCGCACAGCGCGACGACCAGCTGCGCCACCGGCGCGGCCGGCACCCGCAGCGCCCGCGCCTTGTAGCGCGCCTGCGCGTCGTTGGCGGGCACAATGCCTTCGGTGACGCGGGTCGCGGCGAACGGCGCGACGGCATTGCACGTCACGCCGCTGCGCGCGAGGTCCATCGCGACGACCCGCGTGAGACCGAACAGGCCGGCCTTCGCGGCCGCGTACGCCGCCTGACCGAAGTTGCCGATCAGCCCCGCTGACGACACGAGATTCACGATGCGCCCGGGCGCGCGCCCGCTGCGCGCCTGCTCGCGCATCGGCCCGGTGGCGGCGGCCAGCAGCGCGAACGGCGCGTGCAGGTTGGTGGCGAGCACCGCTTCCCAGTCCGCGCGCGCGGCCTTGAAGATGAACGCGTCGCGCAGGATCGCCGCGTTGTTGATGACGAGGTCGACCGCGCCGAAGCGCGCGCGCGCGGCGTCGACGGCCGCCTCGGCGGCGCCGGGCTGCGCGAGGTCGTCGCCGAAGCCCGCCGCGCGCGGGCCGAGCGCCGCGACCGCGGCATCGAGCACGTCGGGAGCGGTCTCACGGCCGTCGACGCTCGCGCCGCTGTCGGCGACGAGCACGGACGCACCGTGCGCGATGCACGCCTGCGCGATCGCGAGCCCGATGCCACGCGCGCCACCGGTGACGAGCGCGACGCGGCCGTCGAGCAG